>CAZZHF010000041.1:0-13296 GCA_964653545.1 uncultured Gammaproteobacteria bacterium
GGCCACTGACTTTGTGAGCCATCGGAAAACCACGCTTTTCCGATGGCGGGCGCTGGGAAAGCCAGGATGGATTTATTCAGCGCTTCCCGAGGGGGTAGTAGTGACTCAGGCGACCTCAGCATTCGAAGACACGGCCGCCGGTGGTACACCAAAGGGCATCTGGAAGGTAATCGGCGCCTCGGCCGCCGGCACCATGATCGAGTGGTACGACTTCTACATCTTTGGCAGTCTGGCGATGGTGATTTCGCCACTGTTCTACCCACCTGGCGATGACACGCTGGCGTTGATCGCCTACCTGTCGACGTTTGCGGTCGGCTTTGTGGTGCGGCCATTCGGGGCGCTGTTCTTTGGCCGCATCGGCGATCGGGTCGGGCGCAAGTACGCCTTCCTCATGACGCTGTTGATCATGGGCGGTGCGACCGCGCTGGTGGGGTTCTTGCCGACGTACGAGACCATCGGCATCGCCGCGCCGATCGCGTTGTTGCTGATCCGCGTATTGCAGGGTCTGGCGCTGGGTGGCGAGTATGGCGGGGCGGCGGTGTATGTCGCCGAGCATGTGCCGGATCATCGCCGCGGGTTCTATACCAGCTTCATCCAGATCACGGCCACGCTTGGTTTGTTCGTTTCCCTGGCGGTGATTCTGGCCATCCAGGGCACCATGAGTCCGGAAGCGTTTGCCGAATGGGGCTGGCGTTTGCCGTTCATCTTCTCGCTGCTCCTGGTGGCGGTGTCGTTCTATATGCGTGTGCGGATGAAGGAGTCGCCGATCTTTCAGCAGCTGCGCGAGCGAGGGATGACGTCGGCGGCACCGATCCGGGAGGCCTTCACCGAGCCCAAGAACCTCAAGCGCGCGCTGGTTTCCCTGTTTGGCGCCACCGCGGCGCAGGGCGTGGTCTGGTACACGGGTCAGTTCTACGCCCTGTTTTACCTTCAGACCATCCTTAACGTACACGGGCCGGCCGCCAATACCATCGTGGCGGGCGCCTTGCTGCTTGGCATGCCGTTCTTTGTGCTGTGCGGCGCCTTGTCGGACCGGATCGGCCGCAAGAAGCTGTTGCTGGCGGGGTTCGCCCTGGCGGTGGTGAGCTATTTGCCCATTTATGGCGCCATGCGTGATGTGGCCGGTTCGGACGTCACCACGGTGGTGTCGCAGCGGGATCCGGTGACCGGCGCCCACGCCCTGACGCCGATGACCGCACATGGCGACCGGCTGGTGCCGGCGCCCAAGGTACTGACCGGCCTTGGCGTCGGCGAGGTGCTCCGTGACCCGACCGCGCTCAAGTTGATGGGATTGGTGTGGTTGCAGGTGCTTCTGGTGACACTGGTGTACGGTCCGATTGCCGCCTATCTGGTCGAGGCATTTCCGGCGCGCATCCGCTATACCGCCATGTCGTTGCCGTACCACATCGGTAATGGTGTGTTCGGCGGCCTGCTGCCGGTAATCGGGCTGACTCTGGTGGCCAGCACCGGCAATATCCACGCTGGGCTGTACTATCCGATGGCGATTGCGGCGCTGAGTCTGGTAGTGGGTGCCCTGTTTCTGCCGGAGACGCACCGCACCCGCATCTGGCAGGAAGCGGACCAACCGGACTGACCTGGAGCACGTATGGCCGCGGTGAAAGAACACCATATCAAGTTGAGCTGCGGCGACAACCGTTACCTCGAAGCGGGCGATGGCCCGCCGTTGCTGCTGGTGCACGGCATGGGCGTGGCGACCAGTGCCAACAGCGTGGAGATGCTGATCCCGCACCTTGCGCCGCGTTTTCGGGTCCTGGCGCCGGACCTGCTCGGCTTTGGTCTGGGCACGCGGCAGCTTGAGGCGGGGCCCACGTTCGAACTGATCCTGGAGCAATTGCGCGAGTTCATGGATCGCCTGGGGCTGGCGCAGGTGCACTGGCTTGGCCACAGCCTTGGTGGCTGGCTGGGCGGGCTATTCGCTTATCAGAGTCCACAGCGTCTGGGCCGCCTGGTGATGCTGTGTGGTGCCGGCCTGAACCGCGAGCCGGCGCCCGGTGTCGGCGCCAGATTGCAGCCGTCGCGCGAACAATTGCGTGAACTGGTGCGCGGCTGGCTCAGTGACCCAGGCCGGCTGAGCGCAACCGAGCTGGAACGCGTGGTCGATGGCATGCGCGCGGCGGCCGCGGCGCCGGGTGCGGCCGGCAGCCTAGACCCCCTGCTGGCGCAGATGCAGTCGGTCGCGGTGCGCGAGCGCTACATGCTGCACCGGCGCATGCCGTATATCAGCGTGCCGGTGCTGATGGCGTGGGGCGAGCACGACACGCTCGACCCGTACCCGACCTGGAGCGCCGAGTTCGACGCCCTGGGCGGCGACATGCACCGCTCCAGCAAGCCCTGGGCACCGGCGGGCGCCCGCTTTGCCAAGCTGCCTTGCGGGCATCATCCGCAGTGGGAACTGCCGCGGCAGGCGGCGGCCCTGGCGGGCGATTTCCTGCTCGCGTCCTGATCAAACCGAAAAATACATGGAGGAGTTAACTGCATGAGTACCGCCCAGCCGCTACAGCGACCGCGTTCCATCGAGCAAATGCTGGAGCGCGTTCAGCGCATGATCACAATGGAAAGCATCGGCCAGGCATTCGCGTTCGAGCCACGGGCGAGCGACGTGTTCATCGCCACCTTTCCCAAGAGCGGCACGACCTGGTTACAGCAGATCGTGCATGGCCTGCGCACCGGTGGCGACATGGCCTTCGACGAGATTACCGAGGTGGTGCCGTGGCTGGAGACAGCGCTGGACCTGGGCCTGGACATCAACGCGCCGCAGCGGGCCGAGCCACGCGCCTACAAATGCCACCTGCCGTGGCCGATGATTCCCAAGGGTGGGCGTTATGTGCTGGCAGTGCGCGATCCACGCGACGTACTGGTGTCGCAGTACCACTTCTGGAACGGCTGGTTCTTCGAGACCGGCAGCGTCAGTGTCGAAGACCTCGCCCGGGGGCTGTTCCTGAATCAGGACTTGCCGTTCAACTACTACCGCCATCTGCAATCCTGGTGGCCGGAACGTCAGCAGCCGCAGGTGCTGATGCTGTGCTACGAGTCCATGCTGGCCGATCCGCGGGCGGCGATCCGTCGTATCGCCGACTTCATCGGCGTGACGCTGGACGAGGCGCTACTCAGTCGCGTACTGGAGCAGTCGTCGGTCGAGTTCATGCGCGCCCATGCCCGCCAGTTCGACGACCATCTGCTGCGCGATGCGCGCGACGAAGTCTGCGGGCTGCCGCCGGGCACGGTGGGCGGCAGCAAGGTACGCGCCGGGCGCGCCGGCGGCCATGCGACGGAACTGACCGACGCCGTGCGGGCCGAACTGGACGCTGCCTGGCGGCGCGAGATCGCCGGCCCACTGGGACTGGCGGATTACGCCGCGCTGCGGCGGGCCTTGGACGCGGGTGCCTGAGGCGGTTAAAAACCCTCTTTGCGAAGCTTGGCCCGAGTGTCCGGCGAGCTTCCTTCCCTTCCCGTGGATCTAGAATGTCTTGTCGGCGCAAGCGGCCAGGTGCGGGACAGCCCCGCACGGGGCGCGACTTGTGCCATGTTGAGGGCCTGAGCTCAATCCAGCGCAAAGCGCGCCGTGTTCCGGAAGATCGGCGTGTCGTTCAGAAACGGCATTTCCTCGGCCACGTGGCAGGACATGCACGCGTCACGGCTGGACTGGAACGCCTTGCGCGCCTGAGCGACATCTTCGGCGCGTAGCGCGTCGGCCAGCGGTTGCCAGGCCGTATCGAGAAACAAGGCCTCGGCATTGGGCGTACGGTTCGGACGTTTCATCAACGCGACATCAAGCACGCCGCGCAGCTTGCCCCAGTGGTGAAGCCCGAGCGCCCAGTTGTGATCCACGATGGCCTGGTATACCTGCTCAAAGCGGTAGCCGATCTGCCACATCTGCTGGTCGGTGCCGCCGGCGTAGATCTGGATACGCCGGAAGCGTTCCTGATCTCCGTCAGCGTCCAGCAGCCAGTTGGCGCCTGGTGGTTTGGCTTGGCCTTGTTGCAGTCCTGGAATGCCCTTCGGTAGCCGCGGCGCCTCGCTTGCGGCATGGACAGGCACTGCCCCCAGGCACAGTGTCAGTGGCAGGGCTACTGCCATCAGTCCCTTGCGGTGTTTCACGTTGCTTCTCCTGGTTGATGGCAGTAAAGCGCCCCACGTACGTTATGTTTGAACCAGAACACCACCAAGCCATACGCTGGCGGGTCGGGGAGTCAGTGAAATCCGCCCGCTCGATAGATACCTGATGACCGAGGCCGCACACGTTGCGCGCGGCACTCAGGCTCGGGGTTGGCCTTGATGCCTCACCGTGTGCAGCGCTCCCCGCAGGCGCCGTCTGACCGTCTTTCGGAATAACTTCCAGCGTTCGCGCCGCACGGATCGGCGAAGGGCCTGGCGTATCGCCGCATGCAAGGGGGATTTCGGATCGGTCCGGGCCAGGGCGCGCAGGTTCTGTCGCCACAGAATGCGCGCGACCTCGCCTGGCATGGCCACGGCAGCTACCTGTGCCGGATCAAGCGGGTGGGGAAAGCTGGCACAGCGTGACAAAGCCCCGGCTATGTGCAGGTTGGTCATGGTCAGAAGGCATTTTCGGCAACGGCCGCAGTTGTACGCCCCGTTGGGGTTCTCGTAACACACGCGAAGATGGTGCAGCGCCAGGTCGTGTCCGGCCAGATATCGCACTTTGTCGAGGCGGGTGGCCTCGCAGCCGTCATGCACGAGGTCGAGCGACTCGCTGGACCACAGTGGATCGAGTAAGGGGTGCGATCCCCAGGGAAACAGCTCGGCATAGCCGTAACTCGACGCGATGTAGACCTGTCGGAACTGGCCGGTCAGCAGATGCGCCACGGCGGCCAGCGCGGCGCCATGGGTCATGCCCCACTCGACGTGACTGTCCAGGTGGGTTCGCAAGTCGGTCTCGATTTCCACCAAGCCCTTGCCGAGCGCCGCAGCCACTTCGCGCACGGCCGCCGACACCCGGCCGCGCAGCGCCGGCTTATCGAGTGGTACGTCGTACCCATGCACGAATATCAGATCGGTAATGACGTCCCGGTGCTTCAGAAGCGTGTAGAAAGAATCCACGCCGCCGGTGAAGAAACATCCCACCCGGGCTCCCGCGGGCGCGGACGGCGTTTCGGTCATGCATTGCACTTTGATGCGCTGTAAAGCGGGCAGCCAGGCGCAGTGGATGTCCTGAATACTGCCCAATGCCGCGCACAAGCGCGGGTCGATGCTGCCCGGAACCAGCAGATCGGACCCGCGGCGCATCGCAGGCAGCAAGTCGGCGGCGATCTGGGCTGCTGCACAGGGCAGTAATTCAACGTCGTCCGATGCAAAGCGAACCGGCCGCGCCCAGTCACCCTGACCAAGGTTGAACTCGACGACTGAGGTCATGCTGGTTGCCATGGCGGTGGTTTCTCGGCGATCTAGGAGCGGCGGGGGCCGAAACGCAGCGGAGCGACCAGGCGCTGCAATTTCCGACTCCGCCGCCAGTAACGGCTTATGCCCATGCGCTCCTCCACCTGACCGAGCCAGTCTGGGGCGAGGGTCTCGGCCCATTGCACGCCGCGCTGGCGCAAGGAATGCTCCCACACGCCACGTGACTTGTGATAGCTGTTGGGCAACAAGGTGGTCGGCAGGCCGAGGATAGCGCCGCAAACTGCGGAATGCAGGCGATTTGTGATGATGCTTTCAGCACCGGCGTGCAGGCGCACCCAGCCCTCAAAGGAGGTGCAGTACTTGATGGGGTCGACCGGCATCCGCAGCGTGCGACAGGGACCGGTTGGGTGCCTCTCGACATCGCCGCGCAAGCCATACAGTGGGTACCTGCCGGTCCGACCCACCGGCTCGCTCAGGTCGAGCAAGTCCTGGCGCGTCAGGTTAAGGGCGGTGTCATGGTCCAGCGCGACGCGGGCCAGGTCGCCGACTGTCTCGGTCACCACTTCGTAAGAGGGGCGTTCGCGACAAAATACCGTGACGCGATCGATCGCACGGCGCAGTGGCGCGACCAGCGTCCGGTCCAGGTGCTCGGGATTCGTGGTGAAGCTGCTCGGGCCGATCACTATCGGGCCGCGATGACGGGTGACCAGTGTTTGTAGCACCCCTGCCGGCACGCCGCTCCAGAACGGCACCCAGTCACCACCACCGTGGATATAGACCGTGTCTTCGGGTTTTGGCCTGATCCGGTCAATCTGATCGTGAGCGGTGGCCTTGAACGGCAGGCCAGAACGCCGCAACAGGTTTTCCAGGCCCAGCCAGAGCAAATGGTCGCCAAAATTTCCATGCAGACGGATCACCCAGAGCTGACCACGGCCCAGCTCGCGAAGTTGCGCAAGCAGGCGGGAGGACGCGACGGCTTCGCCTTCTGGCGGGGTGGCTGACTGCTTCATGGGGCCTGTGGTTCAAGGCAGATCAACTGGTCGCTGGCAGTCGTTCGATCGCAGGGGAGGGGGCCGGTGCCAGGTGCGCCCGCTTGTCTAGCCGTGCCAAACACCGTTTGATGGGGTAGGCCGTAAGCCGGTTCACGGGCGGGTGCACGCCGTGTTCACCCGTCCGTTATTTTGTCGCGCGTCAGCAGGTCCATTAAATTTCCCGGCACCGGAAAGACGATCGTATTGGTCTTGTCGCCGGCGATGTTGGACAGGGTCTGCAAATAGCGCAGCTGCATGGCCTGCGGCTTTCGGGACAGGATATCCGCCGCGGCCAGCAGCTTCTCGGAGGCTTGCAGCTCACCCTCGGCGTGAATCACCTTGGCGCGCCGTTCGCGCTCGGCTTCGGCCTGTTTGGCGATCGCCCGCACCATGGATTCGTCGATGTCCACGTGCTTGATCTCCACGTTGGATACCTTGATACCCCAGGCGTCCGTCTGGGCGTCCAGCGCCTGCTGGATGTCGACGTTCAGGGTTTCTCTCTCGGCCAGCATTTCGTCCAACTCGTGCTTGCCCAGCACCGCGCGCAGCGTGGTTTGCGAAAGCTGGCTGGTGGCGTTCATGTAGTTCTCGACCTGGAGGATGGACTTGGCCGGATCGACCACACGGAAATACACCACCGCGTTGACTTTCACCGACACGTTGTCGCGCGAGATCACGTCCTGGCTGGGCACGTCGAACACCACCGTGCGCAGATCCACCCGCACCATCTGTTGCAGTCCCGGAATGATGATGATCAGGCCCGGCCCCTTCACCTTCCAGAAACGGCCCAGCATGAACACGACGCCGCGCTCGTATTCGCGCAGAATGCGAAACGTGGACGCCAGTAGCGCCACCACGACTAAAACAGCCGCCAAGCCGCCGAATTCAAACATGGTCATTCCTCCTTTTCCGCCGGGTCGATGGGTTCCACGTCCAGGATCAGGCCGCGCCGGGCCGTGACCCGCACTTTCGCGCCGCGCCGCAACGGCCGCGGGCTTTGCACCCGCCACAGCTCGCCGTGCACGCGGGCCCAGCCCTGGGTCTGGATGTCCGCGAGTGTCTCGCCTTCAGTGCCGGGAAGCTCCTCGGCGCCAGTGATCACGGGCCGTCCGCGAGCGCGCAGTGCCATGCCGGCGACCAGGAAGCTGAACACGGCGGTGGTGGCCGACAAGGGCGCAATCAGCGCCCAGGAGACGCCGTAGCCGGGCAGGTCGGTATCGATCAGCATCACCGATCCGAGTGCGAATGCAATGACGCCGCCCAGGCCGAGCGCGCCAAAGCTGGGCAGCAGGGCTTCTGCCGTCATAAGGGTGATGCCCAGCAGGATGAGCCCCAGTCCCACATAGCTGATGGGCATGAGCTGGAGTGCAAACAGCGCGAGTAACAGGCAGATCCCACCGGCCACCCCGGGCAGTCCCATGCCCGGATTGGAAAATTCGTAGAGCAATCCGTAGATTCCCAGCAGCATCAGGATGTAGGCGATGCCGGGGTCACCGATGACGGTCAGCAGGCGGCTGCGCCAGTCGGGCAAAACGCGCTCGATCGTGGCATTGGCAGTGTCCAGGGTGAGCATTTGGCTGTTGATCTTGATCTTGCGGCCGTTCAGCTGCTCAAGCAGGTCATCCAGATCAGTCGCCACCGTGTCGATGACCTTCAGGGCCAGGGCCTCGGGAGCAGACAAACTCACTGCCTCGCGTACCGCCCGCTCGGCCCACTCGACGTTGCGCCCGCGCAGTTCGGCCAGGCCGCGGATGTAGGCGGCGGCGTCATGTACGGCCTTGCGCATCTTGGCGTCGCCCGGAGGGCTGTCGGGGGGCTTGGTCTCGCCTGCCGGATTCGGCGGCGCGGGCTTGTCCGTGCCAGGCGCCAGTTCGACCGGCGTTGCGGCGCCCAGATTGGTCGCCGGCGCCATGGCCGCGACATGGCTGGCATACAGGATGTAGGTGCCGGCGCTGGCGGCTCGGGCGCCCTTGGGCGCCACGTAAGTGGCGACGGGAATCGGCGACGCCAGGATGGCCTTGATGATGTCGCGCATGGAGGTGTCCAGACCGCCTGGCGTGTCCAGCTCGATCACCGCCAGTGTCGCGCCTTGCCTGGCCGCCCTGTCGATGCCGCGCACTAGATAATCGGCACTGGCCGGGCCGATGGCGCCGACAACTGTCAGAACCTGCACCGTCGCCGCCCGGGCGGGCACGATGAGCATCAGTCCAAGAACAAACAGCAGCAGGCGCATGGCATCCAATACCGCGGCGAGATTTTTACTGTAGCCGATTTCGCTTCCGTGTGAGTGCGGCGTCGACGTTATACCCAGGAAAATGGGACGGGTGTGACATCTGCACAGCGTTGCACCGAGTACTGGTTGTGCAGGACGCGATCGGCTTTCCCCTGCGCCTGTAGGCTAGGGGCGGACAGGCATGGCCCCTGAGGCACCAGAAACAGGCCGTTGCCCGTGTTGGCATCCCCTGGGTGGGGCATTACCGCCTGGCCACCAGCACATCGCAGCGCGATTGCGCCAAGACGTGCTTGGTCACACTACCGAGCAGTAATTCCTCGGTTATGCTCGTGCCATGCTTGCCGAGTACGATCAGATCAGCGCCTCGCTCCTCCTCCTGTTCCAGGATGCTGAACGCGGCGTCGCCGTAGATCACGACAGGACGGCAATTGTCGGTAGCGATTGAGGCGTCAGCGGCGGTTTTATCCAGGCGGGTGAGCGCATCCTGGCGGGCTTTGGTCCGGTACCGATGTATCACGTCTTCCTCTACGCCAGCGAAGCGCAGCTTGGCTTCGAAGGGCGCCTCGAAGGCATGCATCAGGACGATCCGAGCCTGTGGCGCGACCGCTTGGGCCAGTCGAACGGCACCCTCGGACCAAGGTGAGAAGTCCACCGGCACGAGTACGCTCTGGTAAGCATCGCGAGGGGGTTGTTTCACGACCAGGACGGGACGCACGGTCTTGCGCAGGAGTCGCTCGGCCGTCGCTCCCAACAACCAGTGGTGCATGAAGCGTGTACCGTGGGCGCCCGCGACCAGAAGGCTTGCGTCCAGGTTATCTGCGTGCGCCAGGATGCGTTCCAGCACAGGCCCTTCCGCCAGATGGTGCCCCACGCTTACCCCGAGAGGCTCACCGATGTCGGCGGCCAGTTGCACCAGCGCCTCGCGGGCCTGCGACCGGATGCGTTCCTGCAACGCCTCGCCGGCCCCGCCCAGCCAACGTTGCAGTTCCTCGATCGCTTTTTTTTCTATGACATGTACAAGTTCAAGCCGGGCACCGGTCTGTTGAGCCAGCATGGCGGCTCGCAGCGAAGCATGTCGCGACGGTGCGGACAGGTCGGTAGTGGCAAGTAAGGTGTGCAGATGGTTCATGGGGCGTCCTGTACTGAATTGAGCGCGTCAGCGATCATCTGAGCGGCATGATCGGCAGCATCAAGGTAGGGAGTGATGACCCGGGTGGCACCGGCGGCCTGCAGCGCCTGCCGGTGCGTTTCATCGCGTACCACGCCAGCGATACGGCCGGTTACTTGCAAGGTCTTCAAAGCGTGCAGCAAAACCTGGTTGGCCTCGCCGGTTGGCAGGGTGGTTACGATCCAGTCCGCGCGGCCGAGCGGAAGCGTCTCCAGAAACGTCGCGTCCTCGGCATCGCCGAAGCGCACGGAAAAACCACGATGACCAAGCCGTCTCACGCATTCAGGATCGAAGTCCACGCCCATGGCCATTACCCGATTCTGCGCCAGACGGGTGAGCAGACGCTCGCCGTAACGCCCCAGGCCGAAGACGATAACCCGCGGCTGCATCGCCAGTGCTTGCTGACTCTCTACAGCCAATTCCCGCTGCGGGTAACGGCGTTCGAACAGGTCCAGCCAGGGACCCACACGTTCAAAGAGCCGCTGGGAATAGATGATCATGTAACTGGATAGTGCGATGGTCGTGATCCCCACCAAGGTCGTAAGCCCCAACGCGTCATTGCCCACATGGCCTAGCGAAATGCCCATGGCGACGAAGATGATGGAGAACTCGCTGATTTGTGCCACGGTAAGCCCGGCCATGAAACCCGTGCGTTTGCGATAACCCATGTAGCCCATGATCGCCATGACGATCAATGGGTTGCCGATCAGTACGAACATCGACAACGCGGCTGCCGAGCCCAATTCACCACCAAGGGCGGAAAAATCCAGCTTCGTCCCCAGATCAATAAAGAAAAACAGCAGCAAGAAATCACGGATACCGGTGAGCCGCGCGCCGATGGCATCACGCCACTGAGTCGAAGCGAGGGAGAAGCCGGCCAGCAATGCCCCCGCCTCCTTGGAAAACCCGGCCCATTCGCCCAGCGTGGCCAGCGCTGTGCCCCAGGCTATGGCGAAGATAAGCAGGAGTTCTTGCGACCGGGCCATCAGGCGCACCAGCGGCGGTAGCACATGGCGCATCAGCACATACAGCACCAAGGCCACCAGTAGCACGCGCGCAGCGATGGAACCGGCCACCACAAGCCAGGTCGTTTCGGCTTCTCCGCTCCTTGGCAACGCGCTGATCGCCATCATCGCCAGCACCACGGCCACGTCCTGCACGATCAGGAAGCCCACGGCAATGCGCCCGTGCAGGGAGTCCAGTTCCCGCTTGTCGGAGAGCAATTTGATGATGATGATGGTGCTGGAGAAGGTAAGCGCCACCGCCACGTAGAGTGCCGTGAGCCAGTCGCGGTCCATTGCCAGGAGCAACACGAAGCCGATGGCGATGGTAAAGGCCAGCTGCCCTAATCCGGTCGCGAGCGCCACCGGTCCGATGTGGCGTATGTGTTGCAGATCGAGCTTGAGGCCGACCAGAAACAACAGCAGAGTCACCCCGACCTGAGCCAGAAGATCGATCTGATCGTGGGCCTTGACCAGTTCCAAGCCTGCGGGTCCGACCGCAATACCCACCGCGATATAGGCGATAAGGACTGGCTGGCGCAGCCGAACCATCGCAGCACCCACCACGGCGGCGATCAGTAGCAGCAGGGCGAGTTCGGCGAAGGGTTCGTGCATGGTCGGATCGCGGTCGTCAGTCTGGCATCACGTCGGGATGGAACAGGTCTCTTGGGGGCACCTGCGCGGATGAGCCATCGGGTTGAAACACCTCGCCAGTGCCTGTATCAGATTGACCCGCGCCGCTGCCAGGGCCATATGGCTGACCGGCGAACTCGCTCACATGCTGCGCACATTCAAACGCCGCAGGACCGTCTTTTCCGCTTCCACGGCCAGGAACTTGCCCAGCCCCAGCGCCAGGATCGCCAGCCAGGAGGCGGCGTCCAGAGGCGCCGTGTGGAACAGCTCCTGCATCGGGGGCGCATAAGTGAACAGGAGCTGGAACGCGATCAGCAGCACGCTCATCCACAGCGCCACCGGGTTGGCGGTGAGGATGTCCCGGGTGAAGGCCGATGCGGTGAACCGGCGCACGTTGAACAGGTAGACCAGTTCGCCAAAGACGAGCATGTTTACCGCAGTCGTGCGGGCCACCTGAAGGCTGCTGCCGCGCCACAGCTCCCACTCGAACACGGCGAAGGTCACGGCGATCATCAGCCCGCTGACGTAGGCGATGCGTGCGCCCAGCACGCGCGTGATCAGGGGCTCGGCCGGTCGACGTGGTGGTCGGCACATCACTGCCGGCTCGGCCGGCTCGAAGGCCAGCGCCAGCGCCAGGGTCACCGCGGTCACGGTATTGACCCACAGAATCTGGCCAGCGGTGACCGGCAGTGCCAGGCCGGCGAAAACCGCCAGCAGGATAACGCCCGCCTCGCCGCCGTTGGTGGGTAGCATGAACAGCAGCGATTTCTTGATGTTGTCGAACACCACGCGGCCATCGCGCACGGCGCGCGCGATGGTGGCGAAGTTATCGTCCGTGAGCACCAGGTCGGCGGCTTCGCGGGCGGCGTCAGTGCCCTTGCGTCCCATCGCCACACCGATGTCGGCGGCCTTCAGGGCGGGAGCATCGTTGACGCCATCGCCGGTCATGGCAACCAGCTCGCCCTGCGCCTGCAAAGCGGTCACCAGGCGCAGCTTGTGTTCCGGGCTGGCGCGAGCGAACACATCGGTTTCCATCACGCAGCGCCGCAGTGCGTCATCGTCCAGGCTTGCCACCGTCGCGCCGGTAAGCGCGGCCTCCGCGTTCAGGCCAAGCTGGCGGCCAATGGCCGCCGCCGTGGCCGCGTGGTCGCCGGTGATCATCTTGACGCGCAGTCCGGCGCGCTGACAGTCGGCGACCGCCGCGATGGCTTCCTCGCGCGGCGGATCGATCAGGCCGACCAGACCGAGCAGGGTGAAACGACGGGTGATGTCGGCCATGGCCAGCGCCGTTGTGCCAGCGGGCATGTGGCAATACGCCAGTGCCAGGACGCGCTGGCCCACGCCAGCGGCGTCGTGCATCCGCGTTTCCCAGGCGCCGCGATCAAGGGTTTGGCCGCTCGCATCCTCCAGGCACTGGTCGAGCACGCGTTCCGGTGCGCCCTTGAGCAGCGCGAAGGCGTGCCCGGTGTGGTCGTGGTGCAGCGTGGCCATGAAGCAGTGTTCTGATTCGAATGGAATCTCGTCCACACGGGGCGTGGTGGTGATCGCCGCCACAGGATCCAGCCCGGCTTTTCGCGCCAGCGTCATCAGGGCGCCCTCCGTCGGGTCGCCCACCAGTTGCCAGCCGGTCTCCGGATCGGGGTTGAGCTGGGCGTCGTTGCACAGAAGCGCGCAGTGAGCCAGAGCTTGCAGGGCCACGTCCTGCACGGGGTCGATGACCGCGCCGCCGCGGTGGAAACCGCCTTCAGGTACATAGCCGGCGCCGCTCACCTCCAGGCTGTGGGTCGGCAGCATGATGCGCACGGCGGTCATCTCGTTGCGGGTCAGCGTGCCGGTCTTGTCGGAGCAGATCAC
>CAZZHF010000042.1:0-13293 GCA_964653545.1 uncultured Gammaproteobacteria bacterium
TTGCCCGAACGCGGAATTTCGCAATACGCCCGGCCGGTGATCGGGCTGATGTCCTCGAAGTACTCTCCGGAGGCCGGTGGCAGCCATTGCCCGCCGATGAAGTTGCCGTAGCGGGGTTTGAAATTAAGCTTGGCACCGGGCGTGCCGGGGGCGGCGTAATGCATGGTGATCTCCTGCGGCGGATGGGCGGGGTATCCTGCGCCCGACATCATAAACCTGTGTCACCGACTCCACCGGAGGCTTTATGCGTCGCTTGCTGACCGTTTTGCTGATGTTGTTCCTTCCCGTCCTGGCCAGCGCTGCCGAAGCACCGGCACCGGGCAGCGCCGCACCGGCCTTCAGCTTGCCCGACCAGGTGGGTAAAACGCATGCGCTGACCGACTACGCCGGTCGCTGGCTGGTGCTGTACTTCTACCCAAGGGACGACACACCCGGTTGCACGACCGAGGCCTGTAACTTCCGGGACGATATCGCCCGCATCCGCAAACTTGGCGCCGAAGTGGTCGGGGTGAGTGTGGACAGTGTTGCCTCGCATGCCGACTTCGCCGCCAAGCACACACTGCCGTTTCCGCTGCTGGCCGATACGGATGGCAAGCTGGCGGATGCCTATGGCGCCTTGCGCGACCTGCTGGTAATGAAGTTCGCCAGGCGCCAAACCTACATCATCGACCCGGCGGGTCGTATCGCGCACCGTTACCTGACGGTTGACCCGAAGACCCATGCCGCTGAGGTGGTGGCCGATCTTGAGCGATTTCAAAAAGCCGGCGACTGATGCCCGCGGCCAGAATCAGCGAAAAGTCGTTTCCCACACTCGCGGAGCGGCGATTCTCTTGGCGCCCGCCGGGAACGCCGGTTAAGCTTGGCGCGGGCTGCAAGCCGGCCCGCCACCCTGTCCCGAGAACTAGGCCCCGCAAGAGGAGAAGCTGATGCACGGCCTGATCATGAATTACCCATTGACGCTGACCTCGATCCTGCATCGGGCGAAGGATCTGTTCGCGGACGGCGAGATCGCCACCCGCGAGCCCGGCGGCGTGCATCGTTATACCTATGGCGACTTCCACCACCGCGTGCTGCGCCTGATGGGGGCGCTGAAGGCTGCCGGCGTGAAGCCGGGCGACCGGGTGGCCACCTTCGCCTGGAACCGCTACCAGCACCTTGAGCTCTACTTCGCGGTGCCATGTCTGGGCGCCGTGCTGCACATGCTGAACATTCGCCTGTCCACGGATCAGCTCACCTATCTGATCAACCACGCCGAAGACCGCATGATCTTCGTCGACGAGTCGCTGGCCGAGCAGCTGGCGCCGGTGCAGGAGCACTGCAAGGGCGTCGAGCGTTTCGTGGTCATGCGCGAGGGCGGCAGCCAGCGCTTCGGCCTGCGCGGCGAGACCGAGTACGAGGATTTCCTGGCTTCGGCCGAGCCGGTGACCGAGCTGCCGGAACTCGACGAGAACTCCGCCTGCGCCCTGTGCTATACGTCCGGCACTACCGGCAACCCCAAGGGCGCGCTCTACAGCCACCGCGCGCTGTACCTGCACACGATGGCGGTCGGCCAGGCCGACGTGATGGGCTTCTCGCAACAGGACAGTGCCCTGGTGTTCGTGCCGATGTTCCACGTCAGCGGCTGGGGTCTGCCGTTCGCGGGCGTGATGTATGGCGGCAAGCTGGTGTTTCCGGGCCGCAACCCGCAAGCAGCGGACGTGGTGGACCTGATCCGCGGCGAGGAGGTCACCTTCGCCGCTGGCGTGCCGACCATCTGGATGATGATCGACCAGCACCTGCAACAGCACGGCGGGGACCTGAAACCCCTGCAACGCATCGCCTGCGGCGGTTCGGCGGTGCCGCGCACGCTGATGCAGAGTTTCGACGAGCGTTACGGCGTGCCGATCATCCAGTTGTGGGGCATGACCGAGATGTCGCCCCTGGGTACCGTGTCGCGCACCAAGCGGCGCTTGCGTGACGCCAGTCCGGACGAGCGCTACGCCGTGCGATTGAAGGCGGGCGTCCCCGTGCCGGGCGTTGAGATGCGTATCGAGGGCGATAACGGTGAGATCCTGCCGCGCGACGGCGAGAGTATCGGCGAACTGGTGGTGCGCGGACCGTGGGTGATCAGCAATTACTTCAAGATGGAAGGGTCGGGCAAGTCCTTCACGCCGGACGGCTGGTTCCGCACTGGCGATGTGGCGGCCTTGGACGCCGACGGCTATATGCGCATTGCCGACCGGGTGAAGGATCTGATCAAGTCCGGCGGCGAATGGATTTCCAGCGTGGACATGGAAAACGCCCTTATGGCGCACCCGGCGGTGGCCGAGGCGGCCGTGGTGGCGCGACCCGATACCAAGTGGGATGAGCGGCCGGTGGCCTTCCTGGTGCCCCGACCGGGCCGGGAAGCGGAGCTTGCCCCGGCCGCGGTGCAGGAATTCCTGGGCAGAAACGGCGACTTCGCCAAGTGGCAGATACCCTACGCCGAGGATATCCATCTGATCGACGCCATTCCACGCACCTCAGTGGGTAAGTTCGACAAGAAGGTGCTGCGCCGACGCTTTGACTGAGCGGGTCTGGAGCGGCATGTCACCGGATCCGTGGCGTGGGTGCGAAGGCCGTCCGTGCTGCGGGTGCTCGGCTAACCGCGGCCTGAGCTCTAGGGAAGCGCTGAATAAATCCATCCTGGATTTTGTAAGCGCATCCTTCGCGCTGCGGGAAACACTGAATACTTCAGCGCTTCCCTAGCCGGCTTCATTTGGGCGCGAGCCGTGCTCAGTGGTCAGTGGCTAGCAGATAGGCGGCGGTCATGTTATCCAGCAGCGCGCAACCGGTGCTGACGAAAAGCCGCAGGCTTGGGCCGGCTGGCGGCGCACTGGCCAGCAGCGTGAGCAGGTCCGGCGGTGGCGTATCGGCAATCAGCCCTTGACGGCGCCAGGAGTGCAGATCTCCGTACGCCAGCGCGTCGACCGAATCCACCCACAGCCCGGCCCGGTCGGCCCAGGCCTCGCAAAGTTCATGCTGGTCCTGGGCATCCGCGCCCAGGCTGACCGCCAAGGCTGGCCCAAGCGGCGGTGGGGCGCAGAACGGTTCCGTGCTGGTGGTGGCAAGCAGCCAGGCGTCGCTGTCCGCATCGGCGGTTTCGGCCGCCTGGCAGGGCACGCCGCAGCGTGCAAGCGCCCTGACCGTCGCCTCAGCGCGCGCGGGATCCTGATCGACGACATCGATTCTGGCCAGCGGTAAGGCATGCGCGCAGTAGAGGGCCGCGTAGTAGCCCACCCGCCCGGCGCCGATGACGGTGACGCGCCGAGCCTGCGTGGCAAGATACTTTAGTGCCAGGGCCGCCGTGAGACCTGTTCGCGCCGATGACAGCAGACACCCCGCGAAGCGGTGGCTGACGAAATGCTCGGCGCTGTCCAGCACCAGCAGCTCGCCGACCGTGATCTGGCCCGGCACGCGGACCTGCACGCGATTGGTGCCTATGACCTTGACTGTCTTGAGCACGCCGCGCGGGCCACGCACGACGCAGGGCATGAGCCGGAAATCACCGCCCGCCGGTTCGGTGAACACTTGCTTGGGTGGTAGTTCGATCCGGGTTCGATCGGCGCCCAGTTCGCCAAGGTACGCCTCGGCGAACGCCAGATAGCCAGCCGGGTTCGCCGTCAGCCGGTGGTGGATTTCGGCCTCACCCCATTCCCGACAGTGCGCGGGCTGGGGCCATAGCGTCGCCGGCAGTGGCGTGCCGCCACGTTCACGCACCCAGTTTTAGCAGCCGTCGCGCATTGCCGGCCAGCATCATTTCCTTCTCGGCGGGTGGGATCGCCAGCGCGGCGATGCTGAACAAGGTGTCGCGCGTGAAGTCCTCGCCACCGGTGCCGTCGAATGGCGTGTCGGTGCCAAACAGCAGACGGTCCGGACCAAGATAGCCATAGGCGGCCGCCAGCCCGCCCACGGCGCCCATCAGGGCGGTATCGCCGTAGAACAAACGGAAGTACTCGTTGGCCGGGCGCGCCAGTTTATCCGCGGCAGCACGGATTTCCGGCATGGCCGGTTTTCCGTAGACGTAGTCAATGCGTGCCTCGAACGCTGGGGCCATAGCGCCAGCGTGGTGGGTGATGATCTTGATGTCCGGGTGCCGGTCGAACAGGCCATCGAACACCAGACGTGTCATGGCAGCCGTTGTCTCGTAAGGCCAGCCGAACACCTGCCAGATCCAGTATTTGGAGTAGTCCTCGTCCCGGTAGTCGGCCTGACCGCCGCCACGAGCCGGGTGCAGCCAGATCGGGTAATCGTGCGCCGCCATGACGGCGAAGAACTCCCGGAACTCCGGCCGGTCGAGGGCCAGGCCCGCCGCGGACGAGTAAATCAGCACGCCCTTCATGCCAAGCTGGGTCAGGCAGCGCTCGGCTTCGCGCGCCATATGCGCGGGGTTGTTCATGGCCACCGTGCCGACCGGGATGAAACGGCCCGGATGTGCCGCTGCCATCTCGACAATCTCGTCGTTGGCGAGGCAGGCCAGATCGGCCGCCGTGGTTGGGTCGGTGACGGCGATCTCGATCGGCGGCGAGGATGCGGTGATGACCTGCGCGTCGATGCCGTGGCGCTCCATGATGGCGATACGCGCCGGCAGGTCTATCAGATGCGGCAGTGACTCGATCATGCCCGACAGATAGTCCGGTCCGGTCATCTTTGTCTTCATGGCTGCATAAAAGCGCGGCGGCATGACGTGGGTAAAGCAATCGATTTTCATGTCAGTACTTCTCCTCCAGGGTCTCCGGCCGGCGCCAGACGGTCGCCAGCCAAGGCTGCCGGTGGCATGGCTGGCCGGCCGGCCGATAGTAGTGCTCGATTTCGGCAAAGCCCGCGGCGGTGACGTAGGCGCGCCAGTGGTCCAGGGAATGGTAGACGCCATAGCGATCGCCCTGCCAGCCTTCCTCGTTATCCCCCCAGGGATTGGAGGCGAACAGTACGCCGCCGGGACGTAAGGTGTCGTGCAGAGCACGCAAAACTCCGGGCAAATGGACGCTGGGCACGTGAAACAGCACGGCGTTCGCGAACACACCGTCGAAACGGTTCGACGGCAGATCAAGTGCCAGAAAATCCTGCTGCCACACCTCGCATTTCGCATAGGCGCGCGCCATTTGGCAGAAGCGCGCCGCACCATCCAGTCCGACAACTTCGTGGCCAAGATCCCGAAAGGCACCCAGGTTGCGGCCCGGTCCGCAGCCGAAGTCGAGCAGGCGCAGCGGCCTGGGGGCCGCGATGTGGCGCAGCAGCGCGTCCCGATTCTGGCTTACGTCATGGTCGCGGGTGCCGTTCCAAAAAGCCTGCGCATGCTGGTCATAGTGCGCTAGCGTGCGCTCACTGGTCCGCGACAAGGCGGGTAGGTTTGGCATTGTCACGAGTTGGGCTTGTGTGGTTGGCTGCTCAATTTACCGCTTCGTATCAGTGTCTGGAGGGTGGCAGTATTCGGGCGGGGTCGATGGGTGTGCCGCGAAAGCGGATTTCGAAGTGCAGCAGGCCGCGCCCGTCACCGGGACTGCCCATGGTGGCGATGACCTGGTTCGCGCTGATCGCCACGCCTTCTGCCACGCGGATACGCTGCAGATGGCCATAGGCGCTCAGGTAATCCTCGTTGTGTTTCACAATGAGCAGATTGCCGTACTGACGCAGGCCGTCACCCGCATACACAACGGTACCTGCCGCGCTGGCGCGGACCTCCTGGCCGATCTGTCCTGCGATATCGAGTCCCTTGTTGCCACCGTGACGGGCGGAGAAGCCTCGCACTGTGGCGCCATCGGTTGGCCAAGTCCAGCCACCCGGAAGGGCTGGTAAGGCGCTCGCCGGGGCAAGGCTTGAGCCCGGCAGGCGCAGACGTTGCCCCGGGTAGATCGTGTAAGGCGGACTCAGGCTGTTCAGTCGCGCCAGAGCGAGGTAATCAGTTCCATAGCGGCGGGCGATGGCGGCCAGCGTCTCGCCCTTTCGCACCAGGTGTTCGCCGCTTGTTGACGTGACCTGTGGGCCGGGGGGCAGCTGCGCGCTGCCCGGAGGGCGTGACACTCGGCCCAGGCAGCTGCTCAGGATCAGCACCAGGCCAAGCGCGAGCAGGCTGTTTGAGCAATAGCGGGTTGGGAGCACGTGGCTGACGCCGGGTTGCGGCAGGGTAGAACCGCCTCAGCACCGCCCACGGCGCAGCGGCACGAAATTCGCGTCTCCCAAACGCTCTTCGGTCAGTCCTGTGGCGGTATGGGTGAGTCGCCGTAGCACTTGTTCGCGGTCGCCTACCGGCGCTACGAGTCGTCCGCCATCGGCCAATTGTTCGGCCAGGGCGGGCGGCAGGATAGCCGGTGCGGCAGTGACCAGAATGCCGTCATAAGGCCCCTTGTCAGGCAGGCCGCGACCGCCATCACCTACCACCAGCGCCACGTTGCGCACGCCGATGTCGCGCAACACCCGCCGTGCGCGTCCGGCCAGGGCCGCGATGCGCTCGATACTGACCACTTCCGGCACCAGGGCCGCCAGCACCGCGGTCTGATACCCGGATCCGGTGCCGATTTCCAGTACACGGCGCATGGGCGGGCCCTGCAACAAGGCACTGGTCATGCGCGCGACGGTCAGGGGATGCGAAATGGTTTGGCCGTGGCCGATAGGCAGGGAAACATTCTCGTAGGCCCGACTGGCGAGGGCCTCATCCATGAACAGGTGCCGCGGGATCTGGCGCATGACTTCCAGCACCCGCGGGTCGAGCTGCGCCATTTGCTCCAGGGCATCAATCAGGCGGTCGCGCGTCCGCTGGGACGTCATGCCGATACCGGCGGAGTCCTGGCGGGCACCCGCGGGGCGCCGAAGCGCGTCGCTCATCGCCGCGGTACCGCGCCGGGAATGCGTCGCTGCAAATTGGTCGGGACGAGAGGATTTGAACCTCCGACCACTTGACCCCCAGTCAAGTGCGCTACCAGGCTGCGCCACGCCCCGACATGATCTTTCGATGCGCCGATACGCATCAGGTTTTCAAAATGGCCAGAACCTCTTCCAATTCCTGCCGCATCTGGCGTACCAATTGCGCGGTGCGATCCTGATCCTGACGCGCTGTTTGACCGCCCAGGCGCAGGCGGGCACCACCAATGGTAAAGCCCTCTTCATACAGCAGGCTGCGTATCTGGCGGATCAGAATGACGTCCTGGCGCTGGTAATAGCGCCGATTCCCGGTGCGTTTCGCCGGCGTCAGTTCGGGAAATTCCTGCTCCCAATAGCGCAGTACATGGGGCCGCACTGCGCATAGCTCGCTGACTTCGCCGATGCTGAAATAACGCTTGCCCGGAATGGGCGGCAACTGGTCATTCTGTGACGGCTCCAGCATAGGTGTCGACACGCCGTTTCAATTGTTGACCGAGCTTGAAAGTTACCACACGCCGCGCGGTGATAGGGATTTCCTGGCCGGTTTTGGGATTGCGACCAGGCCGTGGGCTCTTGTTCCGCAGGTTGAAATTGCCAAAGCCCGACAGTTTGACCGTATCGCCACTGCCCAGCGCGCTGCGTATGAGTTCGAAGAACGCCTCAACGATTTGGCGGGCTTCGCGCTTGTTCACGCCAAGCTCGCTGCACAGCATCTGCGCCATTTCGGCCTTGGTAAGGGTGGTGCTCATATCAGCCTCGAAGTTGCGCCTGATGAGTGTCGGCCAGTGCCCGCAACAGGCGGGCCATTAGCTGGTCGACCTCGGCGTCAGTAAGGGTGCGCTCGGTCGCGGAAAGGGTAAGCCCCAAGGCAATACTTTTATGACCCTGCGGCACACCCTGGCCCTGATACACGTCAAACAACAGCAATTCTTGAAGCGCGGAGCCTTCGCAGGCCTGGCGTGCAGTGGCAAGGATAGCCGACGCGGTGATGTGCTGCGGTAACACAACGGCGATATCGCGACGGATGGTTGGGAAACGCGACACTTCGCAGTGGCTGGCCACGCGTCCGTTGGTTAGCGCCGCCAGCGCGATCTCGAACACTAACGCCGAGTCGATTTTAAGCTCTGACTCCAGGCCTGGGTGCAAGCGGCCCAGCCAGCCGACCGACTGGCCATTACGCTGAAGCTGCGCGCATTGGCCGGGGTGCAAGGCGGGATGCTCCGCCGCCTCGAAGCTGAACTGATCGGCGCAGCCGGTGACCGCCAGCAGCGCCTCGACATCGCCCTTGAGGTCAAAGAAATCCACGTCGCGCGCCGCGGTTGACCACTGCTCGGGGATCGCCGGCCCGGCAATCAGGCCGGCAAGAACCGGATCCTGTTGTAGTTCATTTCCCGTGCCGATGAAGCGCAGGCCAGTCTCAAACAGCCGGACCCGGGGCACCTGGCGGTTGCTGTTGTGGGCGTAGGCTTGCAACAGCCCCGGCCACAGGCTGGTACGCATTACCGACAGTTCGGCAGATAGCGGGTTGGCCAGGGCCAACGGTTCGAGTTGCGGCTCGATCAGTGCCTGCGAGCGGCGATCGACAAAGCTGTAGGTGATCGCCTCCTGGTAGCCCCGGCCGACCAATGTCAACGCCAGGCGCTCGCGCGAGACGTGGTCATCCGCGGCAGCCGGGAAGTTGGCCTTGGGCAGCGGGTGGGCTGTGGGCAGGCGCTCGTAGCCGTGGATGCGGGCGACTTCCTCGATCAGGTCTTCCTCGCAGGCGAGGTCGAAGCGCCAGCTCGGCGGCAGCGCCTGCCATGCGTCGGCCCCCTCGGCCGACAGTTGGATATGGAGTCGCTGCAGGATGGATTCGATCTCGGCGTTGGCGACGTCGACGCCCAGTACCCGTCCGATGCGCGCTGACCGCAGGCGGATCGGCAAGTTTCGCGGCAGATGCTCGGAGGCGCACGCCTCGACCACCGGCCCGGCCTGTCCGCCACACAGATCGATCAGCAGTTGCGTGGCACGTTCCAGCGCTCGCCGTTGCAGGGTCGGGTCGACGCCGCGCTCGAAGCGCTGTGACGCGTCGGTTTGCAGGTTCGCGGCCCGCGCCCGGCCGGCGATGGCTGGGGGCGTAAAGAAGGCGCTTTCCAGCAGTACGTTGCGGGTGTTGTCGCCAACCGCTGAATCGGCCCCGCCCATGATCCCGGCGGCGGCCAGCGCCCGTGATTGATCGGCAATCAGCAGCAACTCGGGCGTGGCGGCGAGGTCCTGGCCGTTTAGCAATCGCAGCGGTTCGCCGGCACGCGCCTGGCGCACCACGATGTCGCCGTCCAGGCGGTCAAGATCAAACGCGTGCAAGGGTTGGCCGAGCTCCAGCAGCACGTAGTTGGTGATGTCAACCACCGGTCCCAGGCTGCGCAGGCCGGCGCGGCGCAGGCGTTCCTGAAGCCACAACGGGGTAGGCGCCGTGGGGTCGATGTGCTCGACCACGCGGCAGGCGTAGCGCGGGCAGGCGGACGGTGCCTCAAGCTGCACGCCGACCCGTCGCTGGCTGCGCACTGGCACGTCGGGCAGTGGCGGCGGTGTGAGCGGGGTTCGCGTGATCGCCGCCAGTTCCCGTGCCAGGCCCGCCACGCTCAGGCAGTCGCCACGGTTGGGCGTAAGCTCGACCTCGATGATGCGGTCGTCAAGTTGCAGATAGTCGCGCAGCGCGGCGCCGACCGGTGCCTCGGCCGGCAATTCCAGCAGGCCGGCCTCGCCTTCGCCCAGGCCAAGTTCACGGGCCGAGCACAGCATGCCCTCGGATGCCTCGCCACGGATCTTGCTGCTCTTGATTCGCAGGCCGCCTGGCAGGCGCGCGCCGACCTTGGCCAGCGGCACAAGGAGGCCGGGACGGGCATTGGGTGCGCCACACACGATGTTCAGCGGCGCGTCACCGGGGCCAGCCTCGACCGTACACAGGCGCAGCCGCTCGGCATCGGGGTGGGGCCGTGTGTCAACAATGCGCGCGACCACCACATGCTCAAGCACTTCGGCGACCGAGTCGATGGCGCCAACCTCGATGCCGGCCATGGTCAGTCGTTCGCCAATACCCGCGGCATCGAGCGCCGGGTCGCACCATTCGCGTAACCACTGTTCGCTGACACGCATGCTTGTTCGCTGCCTCCCGCGACCGAATCTAGCGGAACTGGCGCAGGAAGCGCAGATCGTTGTCGAAAAACAGCCGCAGGTCGCCGATCCGGTATTGCAGCATGGCCAGGCGCTCCACGCCCATGCCAAATGCAAAGCCGGTATAGCGCTCGGCATCGACGCCGACGTTGCGCAGCACGTTCGGATGCACCATGCCGCAGCCGAGCACCTCCAGCCAGCCGGTGTGTTTGCAAACCCGGCAACCTTCGCCCTGGCAAATGACGCAGCCGATGTCGGCCTCGGCCGAAGGTTCGGTGAACGGAAAAAACGACGGCCGAAAGCGAATGGGCAGATCGTCGCGATCAAAGAAACGTCGCAAGAAGTCAACCAGCACACCCTTAAGGTGCGCGAAGCTCACGCCCTCATCCACCATCAGTCCTTCGACCTGATGAAACATCGGCGTGTGGGTGAGATCGGAATCACGGCGGTACACGCGGCCTGGCGCGATCAGTTGTACCGGTGGCGCCTGACGCTGCAGGGCGCGGATCTGTACCGGCGAGGTGTGCGTGCGCAGCAGCAGGCCAGACGGCAAATAGAACGTGTCGTGCATGGCCCGCGCCGGATGGTCGGCTGGGATGTTCAGGGCGCCAAAGTTGTGGAAGTCGTCCTCGATTTCGGGGCCTTCCTCGACGTCGAAACCGATGCCGCGAAACAGTGCCTCGATGCGCATCAGTGTGCGGCTGATCGGGTGCAGGCCACCGGGTTCCTCGCCGCGTCCGGGAAGCGTGACGTCCACGCGCTCGGCCTGCAGGCGGGCGGCAAGGGCTGCTTGGTGCAGCAGTTCGCGGCGCTCGGTCAGTGCCTTGTCGATGGCGGATTTGGCGTCGTTGACGGCTTTGCCGAAATCGCGCCGCTGCAACGGCGGAAGCTCGGGAAGACCCCTGAGCAGCTCGGCTACGGCGCCTTTCTGGCCCAGAAACCTGACACGAAGCTGCTCCAGCGTCACCTCGTCGCCGCAGGCGGCGATTACAGTTTGCGCTTGGTCAGTCAACTGCTGCGGATCAGTCATCGCAACTCAAAACAACAAAGGGCAACCGAGGCTGCCCTTTATCAGGTGGGACGTGGGGCGACGCGTCAGCTCGCCAGGGCAGCTTTGGCCTGCTGTGCCAGGGCGCCGAACGCGGCGGCATCGTGAATCGCCAGATCGGCCAGCACCTTGCGGTCAACCTCAATGCCGGCCTTGATCAGGCCGTGCATGAAGGTGCTGTACGACATGTCCGACAGACGGGCACCGGCGTTGATACGCACGATCCACAAGGCGCGGAACTGACGCTTGCGCTGGCGGCGGTCGCGGTAGGCGTACTGACCGGCCTTGATCACGGCCTGGTTGGCAACCCGGAACACCCGGCTGCGGGCGCCGTAATAGCCCTTGGCGAGCTTCAGGACCTTCTTGTGGCGGGCATGGGCGGTGACGCCCCGTTTGACTCTTGGCATGGCTCAGTGACTCGTTCGAGTAAGGCGACGCGGAAAATTCAGGCGTGGGGCAGCATGCGACGCACGCCGGGCGTGTCGGCAGCGCACACCAACACCGTACCCCCGAGGCCCCGTTTACGCTTGGAGCTTTTCTTGGTCAGGATGTGGCGCAAGTGCGAGTGACTGCACTTGAACTTCCCCGACCCGGTTTTCTTGAAACGCTTGGCGGCGCCGCGGTTGGTCTTCAGCTTGGGCACGGCTCGATTACTCCATGAATACTGTCTGTTGGCGCCACTATGGGCAACGCCTTATGTAGCCACGTGCTCACTTGCGCGGGCTCATCACCATCACCATCTGCCGGCCTTCCAGGCGCGGGTATTGCTCTACCACCGCAGTGCCCTTGAGGTCGTCTTCCAGCCGCTGCAACAAGGCGCGGCCCAGTTCTTGATGGGCCATTTCGCGGCCCCGAAAACGCAGCGTGATCTTGGCCTTGTCGCCTGCTTCGAAAAACCGCAGCAGATTACGCAGTTTTATCTGGTAATCACCGTCGTCGGTCTGGGGTCTGAACTTGACCTCTTTGACCTGAATCTGTTTCTGATTGCGTTTAGCGACCGCGTGCTTCTTGCTTTCCGTGTAAAGGAACTTGCCGAAATCCATGATTCGGCACACCGGTGGGTCGGCAGTGGGCGATATTTCCACCAGGTCGAGCCCTGCCTCGGCCGCGGCTTCCAGCGCCTCCTCCCGGGTTACGACGCCGAGCTGTTCGGCCTCCGGGCCGATCAGCCGCACCGATGTGGCGCTGATTTCATCGTTGACGCGCAGCTTCTTTTCTTTTGCGATGTTTCAACACTCCGGAACGCAATGGCCGCGGTTCGCAACCTCGGCCGAGAGACTTGCGGCAAGCTCTGCCAGGGGCAGACTGCCTTTGTCCTCGCCGGAGCGCGTACGCACGGCCACCGTGGAACTGGCGCATTCCCGCTCACCGACAATCAGCAAGTAGGGCACGCGTTGCAGGGTATGTTCGCGGATTTTATAGCCGATCTTCTCGTTCCTCAAGTCGGCCTGTACGCGAAGCCCCTGTTGACTGAGTGTTTCGGCCACCTGCGCGGCGTAGTCGGCGTGCCGATCGGTAATGCTCAGGACCACCGCATGCACCGGCGCAAGCCAC
Source organism: uncultured Gammaproteobacteria bacterium (assembly GCA_964653545.1). Classification (GTDB taxonomy): domain Bacteria; phylum Pseudomonadota; class Gammaproteobacteria; order Immundisolibacterales; family Immundisolibacteraceae; genus Immundisolibacter. Next base: position 12,632 of record CAZZHF010000042.1, read on the forward strand.
AACGGAAACGCCCCGGAGTGGTGTTCGATCAGAATACCGATGAACCGTTCCATCGAACCGACAATGGCGCGATGCAGCATGACCGGCACTTTGCGGGTGTTGTCCTCGGCCACGTACTCGCAGCCCAGGCGCTCGGGCATCATGAAATCCACCTGCATGGTGCCCAGTTGCCAGGCCCGACCGATGGCGTCCCTCAGGTGGTATTCGACCTTGGGCCCATAAAACGCGCCTTCGCCGGGTAGTTCTTCCCAGGCCACCCCGCAGGCGGCGAGTGCGGCGCGCAGCGCGGCTTCGGCTTTATCCCAGACCTCGTCGGAACCCAGGCGCTGGTCCGGTCGCAGGGCGATCTTGACCGCCACCTCGCTGAAATCGAAATCGGTATATACCTTCAATGCCTGGCGGTGGAAGGCCGTGACCTCGGACTCGATCTGCTCGGGGCCACAGAAAACGTGCCCATCGTCCTGCGTGAAGGCGCGCACGCGCATGATGCCGTGCAGGGCGCCGGACGGTTCGTTGCGGTGACAGGCACCGAACTCGCCGTAGCGCATCGGCAACTCGCGGTAGCTGTGCAGGCCGGCGTTGAAAATCTGCACGTGGCCGGGGCAGTTCATCGGTTTAAGCGCGTAATCGCGCTTTTCCGACTCGGTGAAGAACATGTTTTC
>CAZZHF010000043.1:0-13270 GCA_964653545.1 uncultured Gammaproteobacteria bacterium
TGCAATTACTGTGTGTCTGCAACTTGGCAGGAGCGAGGGATCGACGGCGTGTGTGCCACGCTGCGCAGTCATTCCCCTGCAGCATCGTATTCCGGGAAGGGTTATCTGGCCGCGGCCCGCGCTCTGCTGGAGGGCGAGGCACTGGATATGGACCAGCTAGCCGAGCGTGCGTTCGCCTGCACCACCTGCGGCAACTGCGAGGCGGTGTGCCCCATCGGCATGCCGCCGACGACTGTGGTCGAGGCATTGCGGACCGAACTCGCCGAACGCGGCCACGCACCAGCGGCAGCGCTCGCCGTGCGCGATAAGGTGTTAGTCGAGCACAACCCCTGGGGCGCCCCAGCGGCGGAACGCACCGATTGGAGCTACGGGCTTTCGCCACACGCGATGCCCAATCTGTGGTTCCTGCCCGGTTGTGCTGCCAGCCATAAACATCCGGCCGAGGCGCGGGCGGCGGCTCAAATTCTTACTGTAATCGGCTACGACGTCGGATGGCCCCAAGTCGAAACCTGCTGCGGCGCGCCGTTGGCGGCGCTCGGGTTTGAGGACGATGCAGCCAGTTTAAACGCCGAGCTCTGCGTCGCGTTGCCAACACAAGCGCTCGCCGTGCTGGGCGCCGAATGTTTGGCCAGCATGCGCCGCGCTGGAATGCAGGCGCGTTCAGTGCTCGAACTCCTCCATGGTGCGTTGCACGACGGCCGCCTGGATGTGGCACCGCTCGGCGACGTGCCGCCGGTGGTGGCGGTGGTCGACAGCTGCCACCTTGCCAAACCCCACTACGGATTAGAAGCCGACGAGGCGCCGCGCCTGCTGCGCGAAGTACTGGCCACGCTCGGTTGCCGCATGGCCGCGGGTGGTACGCCTCGCTTTGCCCTGTGCTGCGGCGCCGCTGGCGGCATGGCGCAGTTGCACCCGGTTTCAGCCCAGCGCATGGCCAGCGAACATTTTGCCGCTTGCGACCTATACGGCGCTCAGGCTCTGATCACCGCCAGTCCGTTGTGCGCAGCGCATCTAGCCCAGACCACTGGAGCGCCTGCGCCAGTGTTTGGTATTTGTGAGTTCATCGCCGCCCACTTCGCCGTTGCGGGACCCGACCAGTGAACGCCCTGGACGAGATCGGCGCGCTAGTGCCACCAGGGCTTGCCTGGCAGGACACGGTCGACACACTGGCTTATCGGCGCGACACGTCCATCGTCGACCCCGGCCGGCCGGATCTGGTGGTACGTCCACCGGATGCGCCCACAGTCGGGCGCCTATTGGCAACCGCCAGCCGGCTCGGTGTAGCGGTGTACAGCCGGGGCGCCGGGTCCATGTACGCAGGCGGTGTCAACCCACATGCCGGTGGCCTCGTGCTTGACTTGTCCGGCCTGGACCGGATTCTCGATATTGATGCGGTACGTGGCATCGTGGTCCTGGAGCCTGGCGTGACGTTTGGCAAGTTGCTCGCGGCCCTCGAGCCGTTCGGACAGACCATTGGCATCGTGCCGTCCACCGGCGCCACCGGGACTGTCGGCGGCGCGGTAAGTGCACACGCATTGGGCACCGGTTCGCCACAGTTCCAGAGCATGGGCGATCAGGTTGCGGGCGTCGAAGTGGCGCTCGCGGATGGCAGCTTCTTGCGTACCGGCAGTGCCGCCGCCCGCGGAGTCGGATTCTTCCACCGCTACGCCATCGGTCCCGACCTGACGGGCTTGTTCATCGGTGCTGACGGCACCATGGGGGTCATCACCAAACTCGCGCTGTGGCTGCATCCACTGCCGGCCCACCGGGAAACAGCGTGCCTCGGTTTTACCAACTACCAGAGTGCCGCCAGCTTCATTGGCGAGTTACAGCGCAAGGCCCTGGTCCACAACATCTGGTACGGTGCCGGCTACGACGCCGTGTCAGTCAAAAGCCGCCTCTTGGGCGCCGATCCCACTACTGACCCCGCCACGCTGCCACGCTTTGTGCTCGGTATCGATTATGGCGGGGAGCACCAGGCAGTGACGCGTGACCGCAGCCGTATCGAGACTCTGGCCGGGCATTACGGCGGCAGTCCATGCCCGCACTTTGACGAGATCTACTTCAACGCGCTGCGCCGCGAGGAGTTGTACTGGTACTCCTACGCGGGCTACTTTGCCAAATCACGTTGCGCGATGATCATGACCTCACTGGCCACCGATACCCTGCCGGCTTTGCTAGACCAAGCGCAGCACTGGCGGGAGCGTTACCCGCAGTTCACCTGGGCCAGCGCCAGCGTGGTCTGTCGGCGTGGGCTGCAGGGAGCCGTTCTCACTTTTTACGACGAACAGCAGCAGTGGCCGGACGTGCAACAGGTGGTGGCAAGCTGTACCAACGAATTACTGGCGCTCGGCTGCGTGCCGTACAAAAGCGGCAAGCTGTGGGCTCCTCAGGTGCGAAAGATGACGCAGTACCACCGGGTGCTGACGCGCATCAAGAGCGCTCTGGACCCAGCCGGCGTGCTGGCGCCGGGCAATCTCGGACTTGGGGCAACTGAGCCGACGCAAACGACTGAGGGCAGCTGAAGACCGGCTGCGATCGGGAGCAATCGCCTACTTCACCAGCAGTACCGGCTGCTGGCTCGTCAAGCGCAGCACCTCGCTGGCCACTGTTCGCGCCGACATCCTGGTGCTGGAGAAGGAAACAGAAGGGCGGCTGGGGGAGATCGTAGGCAAAAAAGCGCCTCAAATCCTTGCAATTCTTGGAATGCCACTCCATGCATGCAAGCATGAATGAGCGCCGCCTCTTTCCGGTCCTGGAGCAACGCCTCGCCGCAGTACCCGCCGTGGCCCTCCTCGGCCCACGCCAGGCGGGCAAGACCACACTGGCTCTGGCCCTGGGGGAGGCGCGCGACGCGCTGTACCTGGACCTGGACCTGGAGTCCGAGCAGGATCGCGCCAACTCGCCGAGCCGGAGTTGTACTTGGCCGACCAGCTGAATCGGTTCGTCATCCTGGATGAGATCCATCGGGCGCCCGGGCTCTTTTCCGTGCTGCGTGGGCTGATCGACCGGGTCCAGGCCATCCCCCTGTCAAAGCTCGCCCGGATGCTTGCGCAGGCCAGCCCATGATTGCCGACTTTCAGCACTATCCCGCGATGAAGGACGTCGGCGTGTCGTGATTCATCGCAGGACCGGCGGCGGCAAGTATTTCCGGAAAGCGCTTGCCGAGGCCGCGGTCAGCAAAAAAGACGGGGCTCAAGCCGCCCGCTCGTAAAGCACTGCCTCCTCGATTCCCAGTGGCGTGAGGTCGTAATCCGGCTACCTCTGCAACTGTCTCGCCAGCGTCGATGCGCTCCACGATGGCGCGGGTGGATATGCCGCGATGGACCAGGACCAGTCTGCCAAATGTCACGGCGGCATCGATGCTGACCAGACGCTGCGCGGCCGGGCCATTACCCGACGTGAGCGGATACAGCCGCACCGGAAACTCCCGTTCCTCCCACTCGACGCGCTTCAGGTGCTCGTCGAAGAACCTGCGCACCGCGATCTGGCCGGAGGCGGACAGGTCGATCAACTCGCTGTAGCGCTCCAGCAGCAGGCGCCTGGCGTCGGCGCGCAGTTCACTGCTCAGCAGCAGGCGGTCGTTGTACAGGGTCTTTTTGGCGTAGTCGATCGCCTGCCGCAGGGCGTTGAGGGATACGCCGTGGTCGGTGCGCAGCGCGCGCAGCACGTGGGCCTTGATGAGGTAGGGTGGGCAGCTGGCTGACCGCCGGACGAATCAGCGGTCGCGAGGGCGCGATCCCGGTGCCCTTCGGATAGGGGTGTCCGACCACCCATGAACGCAGGGTGGTGTTCGCCACCTTCAGGTAACGCGCGGCATCGGTCAGGGTGTGCGCGGGTTGGTTGCGTAGATCGGTGGTGTCGAGTTTTTTCAGGGTCGAGTCCATGCCCGAAACGTCCATTCTGGACCGGAAACGGGGCCGGTGGACGGGTCAGAACTCTACCGGCATCCCGTTTCCCGGGCTGTTAACGAGTTCGCGGCGATGACAGGGCGAGCCAAGCGAACGTCGGGTTACGCTGCGCTAACCCGACTTACAGCTTGCCAGCTCCTAATCCACGAGCTGTTGAAATACCTCGGACAGTTCGCCCAGATGCTCGATCGCCAGCACTTCGAGTCCGGCGATGGGTTTGCGCGGGGCGTTGAGCTTGCCGACCACGGCGCGTTTGAAGCCGAGCTTGGCCGCCTCCCCCAGGCGCTCCTGGCCGCCGCGTACGGGGCGCACTTCGCCGGCAAGACCCACTTCGCCGAAGCTGAACATGTCCGCCGGCAGCGGCCGGTTGCGCAGGCTGGACAGCGCCGCCAGCAGCACCGGCAGGTCGGTGGCGGTTTCGGTGACTTTAAGACCGCCGACCAGGTTGACGTATACGTCCTGGTCGAACAGCGCCACGCCAGCGTGGCGGTGCAACACCGCCAGCAGCATGGCTAGGCGGCTGCCGTCCATGCCCAGCGCCAGGCGTCGCGGGTTGCCAAGCGGGCTTGATTCCACCAGCGCTTGCACTTCCAGCAGCAGCGGGCGGGTGCCTTCGAGGGTGGCCATGACCACGCTGCCGGCGACCGGTGTCGAGTGCCGGGTCAGAAAAATCGCCGACGGGTTGGTGACCTCCTTGAGGCCGGTTTCGGTCATGGCGAACACGCCCAGTTCGTTGACCGAGCCGAAGCGGTTCTTGTACGCCCGCACGATTCGATAAGGACTGGTGCTGTCCCCCTCGAAATAGAGCACGGTGTCGACGATGTGCTCCAGCACGCGCGGGCCGGCCAGTGCCCCATCCTTGGTGACGTGGCCGGCAATCAGCACGCTGATATCGTTGGTCTTGGCCATGCGGGTGAGGCGGGCGGCGCATTCGCGGACCTGTGACACGGAGCCGGCGGCTGAGGCCACGGCTTCCGAAAACAGTGTCTGGATTGAGTCGACCACCAACACCTGGCAGTCCGCGGCGGCGTCGAGTATGGCTTCAAGCCGTGCGTCGATCAGCAGCGGCAGGTCGGCGTCGCCCAGCTGCAAACGCTGGGCGCGAGTGGCGATCTGGGCCGCGGATTCCTCACCGCTGGCGTATAGCACCGGGACGGTTTCGGCCAGGCGAGCCAGGGTTTGCAGCAGCAAGGTGGACTTGCCGATGCCCGGATCGCCGCCCAGCAGCACCACCGAGCCCGGCACCAGGCCGCCGCCGAGCACGCGGTCGAGTTCGGATGAGCCGCTGGCCAGGCGTGTCGGTGCGCCGGCGCGGGCTTCGCGCAGGCGCACCACGGTGCGCTCGCCGCTCCAGCCGGTGGCGGGGGTCTTTGCCCCGCCACGCACCGCCGGTGGGGCGGTGTGCTCGGTCAGGCTGTTCCAGGCGCCACAGCTCCCGCACTGCCCGGCCCACAGACCGAACACGGCGCCGCAGTCGGTGCAGCGGTATTGGCTGCGGTCGCGCGCCATCGGTCGTTTACCTGCTTGGTGGGTCAGTCGCCATGGCCAACGGCGTAGTCGTAGGCCAAATCCTCGAAGCGCGTGTAGGCGCCGAGGAAGGCCAAATGCAGGTGGCCGATGGGGCCGTTACGCTGTTTGGCAATGATGATCTCGGCCTTGCCCTTATCCGCGCTGTCTTCGTTGTAGACCTCGTCGCGGTAGATGAACAGGATCAGGTCAGCGTCCTGCTCAATGGCGCCGGACTCGCGCAAATCCGACATCACCGGCCGCTTGTTGGGGCGCTGCTCCAGGGAACGGTTCAGCTGCGACAGCGCCATCACCGGTACCGACAGTTCCTTGGCCAGGGCCTTGAGCGAACGGGAGATATCGGAGATTTCGGTCGCCCGGTTTTCCTTGGCGCCGGGCACCTGCATCAGTTGCAGGTAGTCGACCACGATCAGGCCAAGGCCGTGCTGGCGTTTCAGGCGCCGGGCGCGGGCGCGCAGGTCCAGGGGCGACAGTGCCGGCGTGTCGTCGATGAAAATATTGGCCTCGCCGAGCAAGGTTACGGCCGAGGTCACGCGCGGCCAGTCGTCCTCGTGCAGCTGGCCGGTGCGCACCCGGTGGGCATCGACCCGACCGAGCGAGGAGATCATGCGCAGCGCCAGTTGTTCGGCCGGCATTTCCATACTGAACACGGCGACCGGCTGGCCGGCGCGGATGGCGACGCTCTCGACCATGTTCATGGCGAATGAGGTTTTGCCCATCGACGGACGACCGGCGACGATGACCATTTCCGCCGGATGCAGGCCCGAGGTCATGCGGTCGAGGTCGCTGAAGCCGGTGGAAAGTCCGGTCAGGGGTACACCGGAGCGGTAGAGCTTTTCCAGCCGCTCTACCGCCGCGGGAAGCAGATCCTTGATGGACTCGAAGCCCGAGCGGGCGCGGGCACCGCGGTCGGCGATCTCGAATACACGACCCTCGGCTTCGTCGAGCAGTTCGGCAATGCCGCGGCCCTGGGGATGAAAGCCGCTGTCCGCGATCTGGCTGCCGACTTCGATCAGGTGGCGGGCAATCGAGCGCTCGCGAACGATATCGGCATAGGTGGCGACGTTGACCGCGCTGGCCACGCCGCCGGCCAGCAGGCCCAGGTACGCCATGCCGCCGGCCCGCTCCAGTTCTTCCAGTTGCTCCAGACGCTCGGAGACGGTGATCAGGTCGCACGGCTGGCCCAGATCCTGGACCCCACGAATAGCTTCGAAAATCAGCCGATGGTCTTGCCGGTAGAAGTCGTCGGCGGTGACGCGGTCGGCTACCAGCTCCCACGCCGCATGCTCAAGCAACAAGCCACCGAGGACCGATTGCTCGGCCTCGATGGAGTGCGGTGGAACTTTTAGCGCGGCCGGGTCGGCCATGGTGCGCGGCTTACTGCGCCACTACCTCGACCCGCACCCGCGCCACCAGGTCGGCGTGCAGGTTCACGTCCAGCGGAAAGCTGCCAAGGGTGCGGATGGCCCCTTCGGGCAGGCTCAGTTCCGGTTGCCGGACCTCATGACCGGCGGCAGTCAACGCCGCCGCGATCTCGCGCGTGTTGACCGAACCGAACAGGCGGCCGCCTTCGCCGGCCTTGTGCGCCAGCGTGATGACCACGTCCTTGAGCGCGTCCGAACGCGCCTGCGCCTTGGCAAGCGCCTGCGCGGCAGCCTGTTCGATGGCGCTGCGCTCCAGTTCGAAGCGGGCCAGGTTGTCCGGCGAAGCGAACACTGCCTTCCCGGTGGGCAGCAGGAAATTACGACCGTAACCGCCCTTGACCTCGACCCGATCGCCGACGTTGCCCAGATGACGAATTTTCTCTAGCAGTATCACTTGCATGGTGGCAGCCTCCGCGCCGTTGTCCGGCGCCCGCAATCAGGCTAGCGGGCGCCTTCTGAAATCGAGCCAATTATCTACCAAGCCCAACAGGGCCAGTGGCAAACCCACGTGCGGGGTCACCACCAGCATCAGGTACGCCATGCCAGGCAGCCCACGCCACCAACCGCGGCGCGCCACTTCAGCATGGATCAGGGCCAAACCCTGCACCAGCAGGGGAATGGCCAGCACCAGTGCCAGCTCTACCGCGAGTCCGTCCCCGGCCAGTCCCAGCAGCAACGCCGGCACCGTCGCCAGTAACACCACTCCGCTGTAGGCGCGGCCCAGGCGCAGTGCCCGAAACTCCTGCGCAAACGCGCCCGGCCGTCGCAGACGCGCTTGCAGGCTGCGCCCAAGACACAGTCCGGCACTCCAGACGGACAACAGCACCAGTGCCAACAACCCGCCGGAGAGCTTGAGCACCACATCGATGGTCGCCTCAAGTTCCGCCTTCGGCAGCCCCTGGTTCAAGTTCGACATGACCTGCAGCAGGGCTTGGCGCAGTTCCATGCTTTCGGCGCCAAGGCCAAACTGCTGAGCGACCAATACCACAATCAGGGCCAGGCCGGTCAGCGTCAATAATGCCAGCGACAGGCTGGTGGCCACCCGTAGTACCCAGCCGGCCAGCGCCAATGGCAGCCACGCAAACAGCAGCGCGGGTCCAAGCAGGCCAGCGCCCCCGACCAAAGCCACCGGCGTTAGCAGCAACAGGGCAACCAACACGCCGCGCACCGCACCGGCGGCGCCTTGCTCCAGGACCAGCACGCTCACAGCGGCCGCATTCAGAATCAGCGCTAGCGGCAGCAACAGCACCGCACCGGGCAGGTACAAGGCGAGCAACAAACCCAGTGCCAGCACCGCCAGCACCGGTGCTGCCGAGGCAGTGCCGCTGGCCAGCCATGCCGCCGGCATCGCCAGGCGGTCGCCGGCGCCGGGCGGCGGGGTCATCGGGCTAGTGAGCGTCGCTGTACGGCAGCAGCGACAGGAAACGGGCGCGTTTGATGGCGCGCGTCAGCTGCCGCTGATAGCGGGCGCTGGTGCCGGTGATACGGGTCGGAATGATCTTGCCGGTTTCCGATATGTACTGTTTCAGAGTTTCAAGATCTTTATAGTCGATATCGAGCGTGTTCTCGGCGGTAAAACGGCAGAATTTCTTGCGGCGCAGATAGCGGGCCATGATCGATTACCTCGGTGCAGCTGGGGTCAGGCGTCAGTGTCGGCGGCGGCCGGGTCTTCGGCCGCGTCGACGGGGGCCTCGTCGCCGTCGACGTCAGCGGACGCGGTTTCGACATCGGCATCGGCATCATCCCGGCGCCCGCGCCGGCCGTCACGCTTCTCCTCGCTCTCCCGGGCCTTGGCGATCGCGGACGGCTCGGTGACAGCCTCATCCCGCTTGATTACCAGGTTGCGCAGTACCGCGTCGCTGAACCGGAACGCGCTGCCCAGCTCGCGCATGGCCTCGTCGTTGGCTTCAATGTTCAGAAGCAGGTAGTGAGCCTTGTGCACTTTGCTGATCGGGTACGACAGCTGGCGCCGACCCCAGTCTTCGAGCCGGTGCACGGCACCGCCGCGCGACTCCACGACGCTGCGGTAGCGCTCAATCATGGCAGGCACCTGCTCGCTCTGATCCGGATGGATCAGAAGCACGATTTCGTAATGACGCATGAAAACTCCTTATGGCTTACAGCCCGGCTTGCAGAGCCGGGCAAGGAGGTCGCTATGTGGTTTTTATCGCGACCAAAAAAAGTAAGCTCCGGACGCATCCGAAGCTTATCGATGCCATCGGCGGCATCCCCTGCGGGGGCGGTGATTCTACTCAGGCTGCGTCAGTCGGACAAGCCAGGCGTTGCCGCACGGCCTCGAACAGACACACGGCGGCAGCGACCGACACGTTCAGGCTACCGACCGCGCCGGTCATTGGAATGGCCAGCAGACTGTCGCAGTGCTCGCGGGACAGCCGCCGCAGGCCGTGTGCTTCGCCGCCCAGCAACAAGGCGCATGGTCCACGAAGGTCGCCGTCGTAAAGGGGGGTGTGGGCGCTGGCGTCGGCGCCATAAAGGCGCAGCCCGGCGGCTTTCAGGAAGCGCAAGGTGCGCGCCAGGTTGCCGACCTGTATGAACGGTACGGTGCTGGCCGCGCCGGCGGCGGTCTTGATCGCAGCCGCGGTGAGGCTGGCCGAATTGCGACGCGGCGCGATCACCGCGTGGGCGCCGGCGGCGTCGGCGCTGCGCAGGCAGGCACCGAGGTTGCGGGGGTCCTGCACTTCGTCGAGTACCAGCAGCAGCGGTCGCTCGATCTGCGCCAGCAGGCCTTCCAGCGTGCTCTCGTCAAGGGCCTGCGGATTGTGGCTGAGAATGGCCAGCGCGCCCTGGTGGGTCGCGTTTTGCGTCAGGCGGTCGAGCGTGCTGGCCGGACGCAGTTCGACCGTGACGTCGCGCTCGATCGCGGCGGCCGCAAGGTCAGCCAGCGCCGGCCGCTCGCGATCAACCAGCAGCAGCCGCTCGATGGCAGCCGGGTTGCGATCCAGCAGGGCACGCAGCGGGTGCAGGCCATAGGCGAGTGGGCGGCCGCTCATCAACCCGGTCCGGCGTAGTCCAGATCGATTTTGCGCTCGTCAAGATCCACTCGTACCACGCGTACCTGAAGCCGATCTCCCAGACGAAACGTACGCCGCCGCCGCTCGCCGGTGAGATGGTGATGGATCGGGTCGAAGTGGTAGTAATCCTCTGGCAGGGCGGTGATGTGCACCAGACCCTCAGTGTAGGCGCCGTCCAGGGTGACAAACAGTCCGAACGCTGCAACGCCGCTGATGATGCCGCCCAGCACTTCGCCAACACGGTCCTGCAGGAACTCGCATTTGAGCCAGGCGACGACCTCGCGCGTGGCGTCGTCGGCGCGCCGCTCGGTCATTGAGCAATGTTCCCCGAACGCCGCCATGCGCTCGGCGCTGTAGAGATAGGAACTGGCCTTGCGCCCGCCCAGGGCGTGCACGATGGCGCGGTGCACCAGCAGGTCCGGATAGCGCCGGATGGGCGAGGTGAAGTGGGCGTACGCATCGAGCGCCAGGCCAAAGTGGCCGCGGCTTTCGGCGTCGTAGATGGCCTGCTTGAAGCTGCGCAGAATGACCGTCTGCAACAGGTAGCGGTCAGGTCGCTCGGCCACTGATTCGGTCAGCGCCCGGTAGTCGGCGGAGCTTGGCTCATCGCCGCCGCCAAGCTTCAGGCCGAACTCGGCCAGGAAGGTCCGCAGTCCGGTCACCTTCTCGGGCTTCGGATGGTCATGCACGCGGTACAGCGCCGGCAGCTCCCGGGCCATCAGGAAGTGTGCGGCGCTGCGGTTGGCGGCGATCATGCACTCCTCGATCAGGCAGTGGGCGATATTGCGCGTCAGCGGCTCGATCCGTTCGATCTTGCGATCGGGGCCGAACACGATGCGCGCCTCGGTGGTCTCGAACTCCACCGCCCCGCGTCGGCGCCGCTCGCCATCGAGCGCCAGATACACGCCGTGCAAGGCTTCGATCTGCGGCAACAGCGTCTGATATCGGGCGCGCTGGGTTGGATCGTCGCCCAGCACCGCGGCGATATCGGTATAAGTGGTGCGGGCATGCGAGCGGATTACGCCGCGAACGAAGCGGTGATCGCGGACCACACCGGCTGCGCTGATGTGCATCTCGCACACCAGCGCCAGGCGCTCGGTGTCGGGCTTGAGCGAGCACAGCTCGTTCGAGAGCACCTCCGGCAGCATGGGAATCACGCGTTGCGGAAAGTACACCGAGGTGCCGCGCAGCTCAGCCTCGATGTCGATCGCGCTGGCGGGTAGCACGTAGTGACTGACGTCGGCAATCGCCACCAACAGCCGCCAGCCACGGCCGGCGCGCTCGGCATATACGGCATCGTCGAAGTCACGCGCGTCCTCGCCGTCGATGGTGATCAGCGGTAGCTGGGTGTAGTCCTCGCGGTCGGTTGCCGATACCCGCTGCGCAAAACCGGCTGCCTGCTGCTCCACTTCGGGCGGCCACTGCCACGGCAGATCATGGCTACGCAGCGCAATGTCTATTTCCATGCCGGGCGCCAGGCGCTCGCCCAGCAGCTCCACCAGCAGCCCGCGCGCCGGTTGCCGACGATCGGCGTACTGGATAATTTCCACCACGGCGATCTGTCCGTCACGGACCCGGCCGACCGCGCTGTCGGTAACCAGGATTTCACCGGCCAGGCGGCGATCATCCGGGATCAGCCAGGCCACTTTGCCATCGCGGCGGTAATGCCCTACCACGCGTCGATGGCGTCGCTCCAGTACCTCGACGATGCTGCCTTCAAAACGCCCACGGGCATCGATCTTGGTAACGCTCGCCACCACCCGGTCGCCATCCATCACGGCCCGCATTTCGCGCGGTGACAGATACAGGTCGGCGTGGTCGCCGTCGGGGATGAAGAAGCCATAGCCGTCCGGCCTGGCAGTCACACGCCCACGCAGCAGGTCCATCTGTGCCACCGGGCCATACCGGCCGCGCCGGTCCAGCAGCAGCTGGCCTTCGCGGACCATCGCCGCCAGGCGTTTGCCCAGCGCTTGCCGGGCCCAGTCTTCGGCGAGCTTCAGGTGCTCGCCGATGGCGGCCGCGGGCAGCGGCTTGCCGGCCGCGGTGAGTACCTCCAGGATGAACTCTCGGCTGGGAATCGGTTGCGCATAGCGGGCCGCTTCGCGTTTTTGATGTGGATCTTTATCGGAACTACGTTTTTTCATTGGGGATATTCATTGACAGTCGGCCCGTGGCCAGTAGAATGCCGCGCTTGCTCTGGCCTGCCAGGCTGTGGGCATGCCGGCCGAGATGGCGAAATTGGTAGACGCGCTAGCTTCAGGTGCTAGTGGGGGTAACCCCGTGGAGGTTCAAGTCCTCTTCTCGGCACCATCCAAGCTGGTGGGGCAACATCGCTGCGCTGGGCGACACGCGTGTCCCTGGCACCTTTAGAGACCCGCCCCGAGGCGGGTTTTTATTGTCGGGGCGGGCGTTTTTCAATCGAACGGGTGGCGCAGCACGATGGTGCGCGAACGCTCTGCGCCGGTAGACACCATATCGACCGGCACGCCCAGCAATTCTTCCAGTCGACGCAAGTAGCGTACGGCGTTGGCTGGCAATTGACCAAAGTCGCCGGCGGCGCTGACGCCGCTCCAGCCGGGTAATTCCTCGTAAACCGGCTCGCAGCCGGCCAGCGCCTGGGCGTCGTACAGGCCGAACTGTTCCGACCCGCCGCGGTAATCGACGCAGATTTTCACCGTTTCCAGGTCGTCCATCACGTCCAGCTTGGTGATGCACAGGCCGCTGACACCGTTCAGCTGCACGCTGCGGCGCATGGCTACGGCGTCGAACCAGCCGCAGCGCCGGGGTCGGCCCGTGGTGGCGCCGCGCTCGGCGCCGACATCGGCCAGGTGGCGGCCCACGTCGTCGAACAGCTCGGTCGGAAACGGTCCCGAGCCGACCCGCGTGGTGTAAGCCTTGGTGATGCCAAGTACGTAGTCGATGGCGGTCGGGCCTACGCCGGCGCCCACTGCGGCCGCTCCCGCGATGGTGTTGGACGAGGTTACGAAAGGATACGTACCGTGGTCGACGTCCAGTAGCGTGCCTTGCGCGCCCTCGAACATCACCGGCTTGTTGGCGGCCATCAGTTCGTGCAGGAGGCCCGGCACGTCGGCGACCAGCGGGCGCAAGGCTTCGCCCCAGATCAGCGCCCGTTCCAGCATGGGGGCAAGTTCCAGCGCCGTTTGGCCGAAGCGTTGCGTGAGCAGGAAATTGTACAGGTCCAGTAGTTCGCTCAACCTGGCTTCAAAGCGTTCTGGTTGCAGCAGATCCGCTACCCGCAGTGCGCGGCGCGCGGCTTTGTCCTCGTAGGCCGGGCCGATGCCGCGGCCGGTGGTGCCGATCTTGTCGGCGCCAAGCGCCCGCTCGCGCGCCTGGTCGAGCGCCACGTGCAGGGGCA
>CAZZHF010000044.1:0-13053 GCA_964653545.1 uncultured Gammaproteobacteria bacterium
AGAACCTCCTGGAAGGCGCAGTGCTGGTGGTCGCCGTGCTCCTTGCGCTGCTGGGCAACTGGCGCGCGGCCCTACTCACTGCCGCGGTGATCCCGCTTTCCATGCTGTTCCTCATTACGGGGATGGTGGAGCGAAAAGTGAGCGCCAACCTGATGAGCCTGGGCGCGCTGGATTTCGGCCTGATCGTGGACGGCGCCGTGATCATCGTCGAGAACTGCCTGCGCCGGCTGGGGATGGCCACAGCCGGCAGCAGGACCTTGGGCGAGCGCGAGCGCCTCGACGTGGTGTTCGAGGCCACCAACGAAGTGATCCGGCCGTCGCTGTTCGGCGTCGGCATCATCACCGCGGTCTACATTCCGATCTTCGCGCTGACCGGCGTGGAAGGAAAAATGTTCCACCCGATGGCGATCACCGTGGTCACCGCACTGACGGGCGCGATGCTGTTGTCGCTGACCTTCGTGCCGGCGACGGTGGCCCTGCTGTTCCGTGGTCCGGTCGCCGAGCACGACAATACCCTGATGCGCTGGGCGCGTACTGCCTACACGCCGCTGCTGCGGCTGGCATTGCGCCTGCGGGTGCCGCTGCTGGTACTCACGCTGGGCTTTGTCGTGGCCTGCGCCTGGCTGGCGACGCGCATGGGCTCGGAATTCATCCCGAGCCTCGACGAGGGTGACATCGCCCTGCACGCGCTGCGCATCCCCGGCACCAGTCTTACCCAGGCAGTACAGATGCAGACCCAGCTCGAAGCCACGCTTAAAAAAGCGCCCCAGGTCGACCGGGTCTACACCAAGATTGGCACGGCCGAGATTGCAACCGACCCCATGCCACCCAACGTCGCCGACACCTTTGTCATGCTCAAGGACCGCAAGGACTGGCCCGACCCCCGAAAACCCAAAACCGAGGTCGTGAAGGATCTGGAACGCCTGGCCGCCAGCGTGCCCGGCAACAACTACGAGTTCACGCAGCCGATCCAGATGCGCTTCAACGAGCTGATATCCGGCGTGCGCTCGGACGTGGCGGTCAAGGTCTACGGCGACGATCTCGACACCCTGGCCACGGTCGCGCAGCAGATCGAACAGGTGCTGGGCACCGTGCCCGGCGCCGCGGATGTCAAGACCGAGCAGACCACCGGCCTGCCGATTCTGACGGTCACGCCGCGGCGCGAGGTGCTGGCCCGCCACGGGCTGAATGTTGCCGATCTGCAAGACTTGGTAGCGGCCGCCTATGGCGGCGAAACCGCCGGCCTGCTGTACGAGGGCGACCGGCGCAGCGACATCGTGGTGCGCCTGCCCGAGACCCTGCGCGGCAATCCGGATGCCATGCTGCGACTGCCGGTGATGCTGCCGGGCGGTGGCTACGTTCCTCTGGGCGAAGTCGCGCAGGTCGAGCTGGGCCTGGGGCCCAACGCCGTGAACCGCGAGCAGGGCAAACGGCGCGTGGTGGTCACCGCCAACGTGCGCGGGCGCGACCTGGGCTCCTTCATCGCTGACGTGCAGCAGCGCATGCGCACGCAGGTGCAGATTCCCTCCGGCTACTGGCTGGATTACGGTGGCACTTTCGAGCAGTTGCAGTCCGCCTCGCGGCGCCTGACCATCGTGGTGCCGGTCACGCTGGCACTGATCCTGGGCCTGCTGTGGCTGGCCTTTGGCTCGGTGCGCGATGCGCTGGTGATCTTCAGCGGCGTACCGCTGGCCCTGACCGGCGGCGTTTTGGCGCTGTGGCTGCGCGGCATTCCGCTGTCCATCTCGGCCGGCGTCGGCTTCATTGCCCTGTCCGGCGTGGCTGTGCTAAACGGCCTGGTGATGGTCAGCTTCATCAAAACGCTGCGCCAAGAAGGCCGTGAGATGGATTCAGCCATCACCGAAGGCGCCCTGACGCGCCTGCGCCCGGTGCTGATGACGGCGCTGGTGGCCAGCCTGGGCTTCGTGCCGATGGCGTTCAACACCGGCATCGGCTCGGAGGTGCAGCGTCCGTTGGCCACGGTCGTGATCGGCGGCATCATCTCCTGCACCGTGCTCACGCTGCTGGTGCTGCCGGGCTTGTACCGAATGGCGCATCGACGAACGGCCAGGCAGCCGTCCTAAATCAGCGAGGGCTTACTCCAATGCCTTAGGCCAGTGCTCAGCGCGGCTTTTGCCGTTCATTACACCGGCTGCTCCCATCACCCGGTCGGTCCAGGCGATGCCCAGCGCCGACAGGATGAAGACAACATGAATGATGGTCTGCCACATCACGCTGGCCTCGGTGATGTTGGTGCACCTGAGCCCGGCCGCGACCGTGGAACACAGCGGTAAGGCGCCCATCGTGCCGGCTTCAATGAACGTCTTGAGCAGGTGGATCGAGGAGATGCCGATGATCGCCAACGCCAATTTGACCTTGAGAACCGTGGCGTTGACGTGGGACAGCCATTCCGGCTGGTCCTGGTGGCCCTCAATGCCCAGTCGCGAGACAAAGGTTTCGTAGCCGCCGACGATTACCATGATCAACAGGTTGGAGATCATCACCACGTCGATCAGGCCGAGCACGATCAGCATCACCTGCTGCTCGTTAAGATCGAAGGCGCCGAAAACGAGGTGCCACAACTCCTTGACAAAAAGCACCACGTAAACGCCCTGGGCGGCAATCAACCCCAGGTAGAGGGGTACTTGCAGCCAGCGCGCGGAAAAGATCAGGCCCGGTAAAGGCTTGATCTTCGGGTTTTGCGGGGAGGTCATGGGTTAACTACCAGAAATTTTGCACAGGGTCTGTGCAAGGGGCACGGATGGTAACGGGGCGCGCTGGCCGCTGCAAAGGCTGCTCGTGCCGGTGGTCATCAGCAGCTAGAAATTACCGGCAAGCAATGCCGATTAGGCTACCCTGGACACGGGATTGGGTGTCCTGCCGTTTCGTAACCCGGGCTGTCAAGAAACATGGCTACCGCCAAATACCAGCAAGACAATGCTCGGCATTCCGAGACCTCGCACTCGCACGGCGGACACCACCACGGCGGCGATGTCCACGACGGCCGCCTGGCCTGGGCACTCGGGCTGACGACCGGTTTCATGGTGATCGAAGTCCTCGCCGGGCTGTGGAGCGGCTCCCTGGCGTTGATCGCCGATGCCGGTCACATGCTCACCGATTCCGCGTCGCTGGCCCTGGCCTTGTTCGCCGCGATTACCAGCCGGCGCGTCGCCGACGAGTTGCGTACCTTCGGCTATGGGCGGGCACGCGTGCTGGCGGCCTTCGTGAACGGCATGCTGCTGCTGCTGATTTCGGCGTGGATCGTCATCGAGGCCGCGCAGCGCCTGCGCGACCCGGTGCCCATTCTTGCCGGTCCCATGCTGGCCGTGGCCATCGCCGGGCTGCTGGTCAATGTGATCGGCTACCTGATACTGCGCGGTGGCGCCGACATCAACACCCGCGGTGCTCTGGCCCATGTGTTGAGTGATCTGCTCGGGTCGGTCGCCGCCATTACCGCTGCCGGTGTCATTCTGCTGACCGGATGGACACCGGCCGACCCCCTGTTATCGGTGATCGTAGCGGCGCTGATCGTTCGCACTGGCTGGCGGGTAGTGCGCGAATCGGGCCATGCATTACTTGAGGGTAGCCCGCCCGGCTTCGACGCGGAACGGTTGCGAGAGTCGCTGTTACAGACCCTGCCGGATGTGCTCGATGTCCACCATATCCATGCCTGGACCGTCGATGCCGACGAGGCCTACCTGACGTTGCACGTACAGGTGGCGGAAAGCCTTGCGCCGGACGCCGCCATTGCCGCCGTGCAGCGCCATCTGGCGGAGCACTTCCAGTTCCGGCATACCACGGTGCAAGTGGAACACCGACACTGCCCGGCGCCGGATCACTGAGTCCGGGCAGCGCTGAACAACCCAGCGGTTCCTTGGCCTGAGCCGCCGCCGGCTGTCCGGCCGCGCGGGTAGCGATAACTCACGCGGTGGCGCTCGGCGTCCTTGATGCCCAGCGCGTCCTCGGCGATCAGGATGCGCTGCACCGCCGGCGCGCCCTCCCCGACCAGGAATACATGCGCGTAGCTGACCAGGTGGGCGATGCGGTACTCGCTCGCCAGGCCATAGCCGCCGAAAAGTTCCTGCGCACTGGCCGCCGCCTGCTTCAGGGCGAACGAAGCCGCCAGCTTGGCCTGGGCAGCAACCCGGTTGGCTGGACGGTCCTGGTCCATCAGCGTGGCGGCCTGCCAGGTCATCAGGCGCGCCGCCTCGACGCTGACCAGCGCGTCGGCCAGCGCCGCCTGCGTCATTTGGTAACTTGCCAGTGGCCGGCCGCGGATCGGTCGCTGCTGGACATACTGGATCGCTTCTTCCAGGCAGGCGCGGGCGATACCGACCGCGCGCGCCGCCACCGACACCCGCCCGGCCTGAATGGCATGCATGGCCAGGCGAAAGCCGTCGCCCTCGGCGCCGATGCGGTTTTCGACCGGCACCTCGAAGTCCTCCAGCACCACCTCGCATGAGCGGGTCATCCTGGACAAGCCGACGAAGTCGATCGGCTGCGCCGAATAACCGGAATACTTTCGCGGCTCGACCACAAAGGCGGTGATGCCGTTGTGGCCGGCGTCGCGATCGGTGCGGGCAAACAACACCCCGGTGTCGGTCTGGTCGGCCAGCGTCGCAAACATCTTGCGACCGTTCAGCAGGTAACGATCACCCCGCCGCTGGGCAAAGGTTTTGAGGTTGCCGGCGGCGTCGGAGCCCCCACCGGACTCAGTCAGCGACCACAGGCCAATGGCCCGCCCACCGATAAGGTCCGGAATGAACCGCCGGCACTGCTCATCCGTGCCACCGACAAAAACCGTGTATGGGCAGGTCATGGCCTGCTGGTTCTGACACAGCGCGAAGCCCGGATTCAGGCGCGCCATTTCCTCGGCCAGCACTGCCATGGCCAGAAAGCCGAGGTCGGTTCCTCCGAGCTGCGACGGGAACACGACGCCGAACCAGCCCGCCTCGCCGGTTTTTTGCACCAGCGCACGCGGGAATTCGCCAGCGGCCTCGAACGCCGGCAGCGCGGGCAGGATCTCGCGCTGCATGAACTGCACAAAGGTCTCGCGCAGTTCGCGGATGTCCGGCGACAGAAAATCGTCCATGAAGGGTTCTCGTTGGGCGGCGGGTGCTGGCCTGGCACAGCGTAGCGCAGCCTACCGATCGCTGACACGGCCAAGCCGAAGTATCCGGCGACATGCGCAAGGACCGGCGGAACAACGCGTCGCGGCTCGTCACCATCGCACGGTTGGCCACCCGCCACGCACTGGGCGAGCCACGACGCGAGCCATTGAGGCGCTTTGACAAACATTCCAATGATTATTAGATTGATGCCATGAACAAGCGAAACACCAAGAATCTCCTGTACGAACAGGTCGCCCGTATCGGCAGGGCCATCAGCAGTCCGAAGCGACTCGAACTGCTGGAGGTGCTGGCTCAGGCGGAGAAAACAGTCGAGGTCCTGGCCGCCGAGCTGGACATCGACGTGCGGCTGGCAAGCGCCCATCTGAAAGCCCTGCGCGAGGCGCGGCTGGTGGTGGCCCGACGTGCCGGCAAGCACATGATCTACCGCCTGAGCGACGACGACGTCGCCGGCCTGTGGGTCACGCTGCGCGAGGTCGCCGAGACTCACCTGGCCGAGCTGCGCCTCGCGCTGGACAAGCTTACGACCGATCCGCGACAGCTGGTCTCGCTGGGTCGGGCCGAACTGCTTGATCAGGCACGGCGCGGCGAAATCACCGTCATCGATGTGCGCCCACCGGACGAGTACCAGGCCGCCCATCTGCCGCATGCGCGTTGCATGCCCCTGGCCGAGATCGAGCAGCGCCTCGACGAGCTGCCACGCGATCGCGAAATCGTTGCCTACTGCCGCGGTCCGTTCTGCCTGCTGGCCGGGGAGGCGCTGCGACTGCTCTCCCGACGCGGATTCCGGGTCCGCAAACTCGCGGATGGGGTCAGCGAGTGGCAGGCGGCGGGCCTGCCGATCGAGCGCGCAGCCGCCGCCTGAACAACAACGATCAAATTATGGAGCCTGGAGAAACGATCATGTTTTTCAAGCAATTCGCGACCAAAGATGCTTCGTTGTCTTATTTCTTCGGCTGCGCCGGTCACGGCAAGGCGGTTGCCGTGGATGTCCTGGCCGGCGATGAGGACTGGTTCATCACCGAGGCCGAGCGCGCGCAGGTGCGCATCACTCACGTCATCGACACCCATGTCCACGCCGACCACTACTCCGGTGGGCGCGCACTCGCCCAGCGCGTAGGCGCGCCCTACTGCCTGCACGAGTCGGACCGCGGCCAGGTCGGGTTCGAATTCACACCGCTAGTGGACAATCAACTGATCGAAGTCGGTAACGTCCAGATCCAGGTCCTGCACACCCCCGGCCACACTGCGGACAGCGTCTGCCTGCTGGTCTCGGACCTGCGGCGCGCGCAGGCACCGTGGTTCGTGCTCACCGGCGACACCCTGTTCGTGGGCGCCATCGGCCGCCCGGATCTCGCCGGCCGCGAGCGTGAAATGGCCGGGGTGCTCTACGACAGCCTGCACTCCCGCCTCATGAAGTTGCCTGACGAGGTCGAGATCTACCCCGGGCATCAGGCCGGCAGCCTCTGCGGCGCCGGACTATCCGGCAAACCGGCTTCGACGCTGGGCTTCGAGAAGCGCTGGAACCTGGCTCTGGCGCAGGGCAAGGCGGCGTTTATCGACGCGGTGACCGGGGACATCCCGCCCCGCCCGGCGGACATGGAGACGAAGCTCCGCGCCAATCGGGGACTCGCCGCCTGATGCAAACGGCGCCGACCGTTCGCCTGGGCCTGCGCGAGAACCTGCCGCAGTTCGCGCTGCTGGTGCTGGTGAATGCCTTCGTCGGCGCCATGGTGGGACTGGAGCGCAGCATCCTGCCGGCCATCGCCGAACAGGAATTCCAGCTCGCCGCGCGCACCGCGATCCTGTCGTTCATTGTCGTGTTCGGCATTACCAAGGCGCTCACCAATTACTTCGCCGGGCGCCTGTCGGACCGCTTCGGGCGCAAGCATGTGCTGGTGGCCGGCTGGCTGGTGGCCGCACCGGTGCCCTTCCTGCTGATGTGGGCGCCGAGCTGGAACTGGGTGCTGGCCGCCAATGTGCTGCTGGGCGCCAGCCAGGGACTGACCTGGTCCACCACCGTCATCATGAAAATCGACCTGGTTGGTCCCAAACAGCGCGGCCTGGCCATGGGACTCAACGAGTTCGCGGGCTATCTCGCGGTCGCCGCCAGCGCGCTCGCCACCGGCTGGATCGCCGCCCGCTACGGCCTGCGCCCCCAACCCTTCTGGCTGGGCGTGGGCTATGTCGCTGTGGGCTTGCTGCTGTCCGTGCTCGCGGTACGCGAGACCCGTCACCACGTCGCCCACGAGGTACGGGTCCATCATGCCGGGGGCGATGGCCCGCCGCTGAGCCAGCGCCAGATCTTCCGCCGCACCTCGCTCGGCGACCGCAACCTGTCGAGCGTGAGCCAGGCGGGTTTGATCAACAACCTGAACGACGGCATGGCCTGGGGGCTGTTCCCGCTGTTCTTTGCCGCGGCCGGGATGTCGCTGCGTCAGATCGGCACGCTGGCGGCCATCTATCCGGGCGTGTGGGGCATAGGCCAGTTGTTCACTGGCGCCTGGTCGGACCGTATCGGGCGCAAATGGCTCATCGTGTGGGGCATGTGGATCCAGGCCGGCGGCATCGCCGTCACTGCAACCGCCAGCGGCTTCGCAGGCTTCGCCACCGGCGGGGCGCTGCTTGGCATCGGCACCGCCATGGTCTACCCCACCCTGCTCGCCACCATCGGCGATGTCGCACACCCACGTTGGCGTGCGTCAGCGGTGGGTGTCTACCGGCTATGGCGCGATCTGGGTTACGCGGTGGGCGCCCTGCTGGCCGGCATCACCGCCGACGTGTTTGGACTGCCTGCGGCCCTGTGGCTGGTGGCCGGCCTGACCGCCTTGTCGGGGCTGGTTGCGGCAGGCCGAATGAACGAAACTCTTGCGAAGGAACCCGCTTGAGCGATTGACAGAAGAATCACTTGCAGTGTGGAGGCTGAGTCATGGGTAGAATGTTGGCATTGTCATACGGTGCGGTTTGCTATTTGACTTTTCTGCTTACGTTTCTTTACTCAATCGGATTCGTCGGCAATCTTCTGGTGCCAAAATCGATCGATTCAGGCACCGTCGGCCCGTTTGCTCAGGCCCTACTGGTCAACGTGGCATTAATGAGCGTCTTCGCGGTCCAGCACAGCGTCATGGCACGACCGGCGTTCAAGAATTGGTGGACCCGATTCATTCCAAAGACAATTGAGCGCAGCACCTATGTGTTGTTGTCGAGTCTGGCGCTGATTCTGCTTTACTGGCAATGGCAGCCCATGGCTGGAACCGTGTGGGAGATCCAGAATGCGACCGGGCGTGCGGTGATGTGGGCGCTGTTCTGGGCGGGGTGGTTGATGGTCCTGATCAGTACCTTCCTGATCAGTCATTTTGATCTGTTCGGGTTGCGACAGGTCTACCTTAACTGGCGGGGCCAGGAGTACACCGACATCAGTTTCAGAACGCCGTTTCTCTATCGACTGGTGCGGCACCCGATCATGCTCGGTTTCATTATCGGCTTCTGGGCGATACCCCGCATGTCCACCGCCCATCTGCTGTTCGCGGGCGTCACGACTGCCTACATCCTGATTGCGCTTCAGCTGGAGGAGCGCGATCTGGTGGGTTATTACGGCGCCGCCTACGAGAAGTACAAGAAGCAGGTTTCGATGATCCTGCCGTTGCCCCGGAAAAATGCAGACAACTAGGGAAAGGCTGAACTATCGAGTGTTTCCCTCAGCGCAAGGATGCGTTGCCAGAATCGGTGGCGGTAAGCCACGCTTTTCCGATGGCGGGCGCCGAGAAAGCCAGGATGGATTTATTCAGCGCTTTCCTGGGACCGCCTCGCGGCGAGGTAGACGGGAACAAACAAACTGCTTCTTGTCCAAGGTTCAGGCTGCCGCTTGGAGCCCCGCCTCACGCCTGATACAGGTCGAAATACGACGGTACACAGTCGCTCAGGAGCGTGATCTTCTTTTTGGCGATCCGCCAGGCGCCCGGCTGGCCCGTCAGCAGGTAGTCGTAAAAGCCAAACAGGCTGCTGGCGATTTTTTCCTTGTAGCTGTCCACCCGCCAGGTGGCGTGCACGGCCAGGGTATCGGCGGTGGCTTCCAGCAGGCGCACGTTGCTTATGGCGTGACAGGTGCGCGGCAAAACGCGATGCGCCGGAGCGGCCGTCGACTTGATGCGCCAGACACGCTCTTCGAGACCCGCGCGGCTGTCGTAGTAAACCAGCGAGACCTCGCCCTGCGGGTCGGCGGTGGGCACGAATTCGTCTTTCCAGGCCGGTACCCAGAACTCGCAGTCCAGCGTGTACAGCGCCAGCCAATCGTCCCAGCGGCGCTGGTCCAGGCAGGCTGCCTCGTCGAACAGTAGCCGTCGGGCCTGCTCCAGCGTTGCTGCTTCAGTCATGGGTCGCGGCTTCCAGGCGTCGGCGCCACTCGCGGTAGAAGCCGCGAAACACGGTCTCGTCCTGCACCTCGACGCCGCTGCAGGATTCGAGTGGCCGGATGCCGATTTCCCGGGCGTGGCTGTCCGGACCGTCCACGACGTGCTGCATGCCGCGCGAGAAGCCCTGAATCCATTCGCTGTCCGCATGCGCCAGGCCACCGGCGTGAATGTCCTCGTAACAGGCCACGTCGTCCGGGGTCGCAATGCCGCTGGCGTTGAAGAAATCCTCGTACTGACGCAGACGGCGACGCCGGCCCTCGCGTGGCTCGCCGCGCGGCGCCAGACAGAACATGGTCATTTCGGTGCGGTCCACCGCCAGCGGACGAATCACCCGCAACTGCATACAGGCGCTATCCACGAACTGGATGTTCGGAAAGAAATTGAGCACCCGTGGGCGGAACATCCACTCCACCTTGTGCGCATCGACACCGCGCGCCAGCAAATCATCGCGCATGGCCCACAGGGCGCGGTTCTCGCGCAGCGGATCGGAACCCCAGAACACGGTGTGCCCATGCGGGAAGGTATAAGTGCCCGCCTGCAGGCCGGACAAAGCCCCCAGGTTGACCGCCTTTACCTTGTCGGCACCCGCCGCGGACGCCTCGCGTTCGCCGCGCTGCTGAACGATCTTGGCAAACGTGGAGTGCACCGTGGTCAGGTGGTAGATATCCATGGTGTTCTCGACCTGCAACTTCCAGTTGCCGCGGTACACGTAGGTCACCTCGCCGGGCAGGATTTCCATGCCCTGCGCCGACTGCTCGGCGAAGGTATCGATGAAAAAACGCGTATCGCCCAGGTAATCGGCCAGGGCCGGCACATCCGCGCGCAGGGCACCGAACACAAAGCCCTGGTAACTGGTCAGGTGCGCCAGCGGCGTCAGGTCATGCCGCTCGCTGTCGAAGCCCGGCGCATAGCCGGCCTGCGACTGGTCCTTGATCTTCACGCAGTGCCCGGCCGAGTCGAAACACCAGGCGTGGTAAGGACACATCTGCACCTGCGCCGTGCCATGGCGAGCCGTGTACAAGCGGGTACCACGGTGGGGGCAGGCGTTGACGAAACCGCGCAAGGCGCCGTCCTCACCACGCAGTACCACCACCGGCGTGCGACCAAGCTGGGTGGTATAGAAATCATGCGGGTTTGGCAGTTGACTCTCGTGGCACAGAAAGACCCAGCCGGCTTCGAACACGTAAGCCATTTCGAGCTCAAACAGTGCCTGATCACGAAACAGATCGCGGTGCACGTTAAATGCCTGCGGCTCGTCGATGAAGTAGCGGCCGGGGTCAGTCAGCGCCGTGTGACCGGTTTCCGTGACGCGCATGTCCATGGGATGCCCTCCAGAACCGTGGTGTACGCACAACGCGGCACAGGAATGTACCGCCCAACTCAAGGCTCCACGCCGTGAGTTGGAAGGACTCCGAAAGTCACACCTTGCGGAGCCCGTGGTCTGAGCGGTCCAGGAGGGACCGGTTCAGACCATCCGATCAGTTCACGGCCATGCCGGGCAACGCGCCGGTGTGCTGGCCGTGATCGAACACCACACTGCCGTTGACGATGGTGTAGTCGATGCCACGCGCCTCGGCAATCATGCGTTTGCCGCCGGCCGGCAGGTCGGCTACCAGGTGCGGGCGGCGGTCGGAACCGACCGTCTGCGGGTCGAACACCACGATGTCGGCCCAGTACCCCTCGCGCAGCAGTCCCCGCTCGCGGATGCCAAACAGGCCCGCTGCCTCGGACGTGATGCGCTGCACCGCGCGCTGCAGGCTCATCAGGCCACGCTCGCGCACCCAGTAACCGAGCAGATAAGTGGTGTAGCCGGCCTCGCACAGCATGTCCACGTGTGCCCCGCCGTCGCCCAGGCCAATGCGGATACGCGGGTCGGTCAGCATGCGGGCCAGGTTGTCGTCGTCCGAGTTCGCAACCGCCACCCGAAAACGCGTGTTCACCTCGTCGGCGATCGCCAGGTCCAGAAAGGTGTCGCACGGATCGGTCCCGCGCTCGGCGGCAATGTCCGCCACCGTGCGGCCCAGCAGCGGCTGCAGGTCGGGGTTGTCCGCGGATAGCAGCTCGAAGTGGTTCCAGTCGCGCACCAGCGAGCGACCCTCCGCCATGTCGGCCCGGAAGGTCCGCCTGAAGTCCGCATCGGCATACAGTGCCTTCTGGACCTCGACCGTCTGGTTAAAGGCCGCCTTCCAGGCCGGCAGTGGCGCGAACATAAACGGATTGCGCACATCGGCTTCGGCCATGAACGGCCGCACCACGGTCTGCGGATAGCAGCCCTTGGCGGTCAAGTGAGCGGCCCGCTCCACCGCCGCAAAGGCGCAGCCGGGACTGGAGTTCAGGTCCAGCAGCGTCAACCAGGTCACCGGCCGGCCGCTTTCCTCGCACAGCAGCTCCAGCAGGGCGAGGTCCTCGTCCTGCAGGTGGGCCAGCTTCTTGGTCACGGCAATCTCGATGCCGCCGCGACCGTGTTTGCCAAGCGTTCGCGCGTAGGCGGCAAACTCGTCGTTGCTGGTCAGCCGGCTGGCCAGCGGCGCGCCGTTGTAGCCAACATGGTTGGGCTGCTGGGAGGAACTGAAGCCGAGCGCCCCGGCCGACAGCGCATCGCCCAGCAGCCCGCACAGCATGTCGGTCTCAGCCGCCGTGGCGGCCCGCTCACTGGCCGCGCCGGCCAGTGCGTAGGTGCGCAGCGGCGACAGCGGCACCAGAAAGCCCAGATTAATGGCGCTGCCGCGACCCAGCGTCGCGCCCATGAACTCGCCAAACGACTCCCATTGCCAGTCGATGCCGGCTTCCAGCACCTCGCGCGACATGGCCTCGACGTTGATCAGATCCCACAGCGCGCGCTCGCGCGTGTCCGGCCGGCACGGGGCAAGGCCCACGCCGCAGTTGCCAATCACCGTGGTGGTGATGCCATGCCACGCCGTTGGCGTGACCAGGGCATCCCAGGACAGTTGCGCGTCGTAATGGGTGTGCGGATCAATAAACCCCGGTGCGACGGCCCGCCCGCCAGCATCGACTGTGCGTAGCGCCTCGCCGGTAACCTCGCCGATACGCACGATGCGCCCGTCCTTGACAGCGATATCCGCCGGGTACGGTTCACCACCGCTGCCATCGACCAGCAAACCACCGCGGATCACCAGGTCATAAGCCATAAACTTTCCCCTCGCTCCGTGTTCCTCCCTGGGCTATGCCAAGCGGCGCGCATCCCGGCGGCTGCCCGATACCGCAACGATAACACCGGATCGATAACGACCGTTTAGTTAACCCGCTGGACCGTCCGACCGTGGCGGTCGACAATGCCAGCCATTCGCCGTCGACATGGTGCCGACGGAGTCAGCCGAGGAGCCTTAGCCATGCTGTCCATGAAAGCCGTCGTCGTGCGCGACCAGAACCAGTACGCCGTGGAAACGGTGAGCCTGGACCCGCCCAAGACCGGCGAGGTGCTGGTGCGCATCAAGGCCTGCGGCGTTTGCCACTCGGACATATCCATCATCAACGGCACTATCCCGCAGCCG
>CAZZHF010000045.1:0-12865 GCA_964653545.1 uncultured Gammaproteobacteria bacterium
ACAGCCACAGATTTTGGCAGCGCATCCTTGCGCTGCGGGAAACACTGAATACTTCGGCGCTTCCCTAGGCCAATCGGTTGATTTTCGTGAATGTGGCACCGATGATCCCACATAAAAATTGGACCATTACAGCGCAGGAGAGGCGGATGACTACTAACCCTATCGGGGTAATTGGCCTGGGCAGCCTTGGAGCCGCGATGGCCTCGCGCCTGATCAGCCAAGACCATCAAGTGTGGGGATTCGATATCGAACCTCAGCGTTGCCGGGAAGCCGCGACCCAAGGTGTGCAGATCGTCGGCTCAGCCACCGAATTGGGTGCCGCTTGCGACCTGGTGCTGTTGTCCTTGCCCGATTCGGAGGCCGTCCGCGTGGCGTGTCTTGGAGCCGACGGGCTGGCCAGATCGGCGCGACCCGGCCGGTTGGTGATCGACACCACCAGTGGCTACCCCAGGCAGTCGATAGCCATCGCCGCTGAGCTCGCCTCGCTCGGAACCTGTTACATCGATGCGGCCATCACCGCGCCCGCCGGCGGGGCCAACGCAGTGCGCGAGGGTGCGCTCACCTTCATCATCGGGGGAGCCGCCACCGACGTCGAACGCGCGCGTCCGGTGTTGGATCTGCTGGGCACGGAACTGCGCCACGTCGGCCTCACCGGCGCCGGGCAGATCGTCAAACTGGTCAACAACAGCTGCGCTGCCATTGCCATCATGGCGACCGTGGAAGGGTTGCTGGTGGCCGCCAGGCATGGCCTGGACCTGTGGCAGAACCTGGAGGTGATGCGGGTCGGCACCGGCTTGACCACCTTCGCCCGGTTTCCGGAGCTGTTCCTCGATCGCGACCGACCTGGCGCCCACATCGGGCTGCTGGAAAAAGACACGGCCTATATGAGCCAACTGGCCCAGGAGGCTCGCGTACCAACGCCGGTGATGGATCTTGCCGGCCACCTGTGTCGTATTGCGGCCCGCACCGTCGGCGAGCGCGCCAGCATCATGCAGATCGCCAATGTCATGGAAGCGTGGGCGGACGTGAAGCTGGAATTGCGCCCGCGCGAGGCGACGGATGCCCGACCAGCCGTCGACCCGACCACGGCGCGACAGGCTGTCGGCATCATCGGGCTGGGCAACATCGGCGCGGCTATCAGCAACATTCTGGTCCAGGACGGGCTTGAGGTGTACGGCTATGACCTGGACCCTGCCAAGATGGCGCAGGCCGCCGGTCAGGGAATGCACCCCTGCGCATCGCCCAGCGAAGTCGCCGCGGCGTGCAAACTCCTGATCCTTGCCCTGCCGCAATCCAGCGTCGTCGAACAGGTACTCTTCGGCAACGATGGTGTCGCGACGGCTGACAATCGGGGCCTGCTGGTCATAGACACCACCAGCGGCTATCCGGAGCAGACCCGCGAATTCTCGACCCGGCTGAGCGCACGCGGCATGCGGCTGATGGATGCGGCGATCACCGGCGAGCGTGGCGGTGCGCTCGCCATCCCGGAACGAAACCTCACGTTCATTATCGGCGGGGCAGCCGACGATGTCGCGCTGGCCCGCCCGGTGCTCGACCACTTCTGCAGCCATCTATTTCACCTCGGGCCGCTGGGTGCCGGCCAGATCGCCAAGATGGTGAACAACATGGTGTGCGCCGTGGTAGGCGTCGGCCTGATCGAAGGCTTGTTGGTCGCCGCCAGGCACGGCCTTGACTATCAGGCCGTCGCAGAAGTGCTGGATCACGGCACCGGCGCGAGCTTCTGGACCCACAACCGGGGCATGCTGAACCCGGAACCGATGAAGGGTGGCTTCTATGTCGGCTTGATGACCAAGGATCTGCGCCAGATGTCGCAGATATCACACGCCAGCGCGGTGCCCAATCCCCTGGGCGAAGCGGTCTATCATCTGTATCAGTTGTTTTGCCGCGATTTGGGCTATTACGGCGGCATCGCGCAGAAGATCGAGGTCATGCAGCGTTGGGCCGGGATTACCCTGGATGGCCGGGAGCTGGGTCTCGAAGCTCTGGAATAGCGCTCTGCTCCTGCACTCAGCGGCCCGCTAACAACGTCACGCCAATGCAGATAGCCACCAGGCCGCTGATCTGGGACAGCTGTTGACCGACCGCCGGTATCTTCTCGGCGAGTACGTACAGAGCGATAGCGGCCACCCAGACCAGATTCATCACCCCGACCAAAAACAGGATCAGCATCAGCAACCAGCAACAGCCAACGCAATAAAGCCCGTGCCGCAAACCCATACCGAAGACACCCGCCGGATCTTCGCGCCAATGGCCGAAGAAAAAACCAATTGGCGACTGACAGTGGCGCAAACAGGCATATTTCAGGGGCGACCATTGATAGACACCGACCGTTACCAGCACCACGCCTGCTATCAGTTGCGATTCGATAGCCATTGCGCCCGTCAACAAAGCCAAATCGTGCAGCGCCCATTGCAGCAGCGTGGCCGCCAGGCTGAATAGCGTCCACGCAGCGACATAGCCAAGCACGAACAGCGCAGTCGGTTTCAGCGCGCTGCGGTGTTGCCGCTGCCGGCGAGCCGCCGCATGGATCAGCACCGCCGGCGTAGCCGCAGGCAGCATCATGGCAACCATCATCAGCGTCCACATGATGAACATGATCAGCACATCATGCGGCGCCAGTATCATGCGATGCGCGCCCATGGTGACCATACCGGCCATGCTAACCGACATGCGGGCTGCCATATCCAGGGTGTACCACCAAGCGGTCGCAGCCAAACCGCCCAAGCAACCGGCAATGATCCAGCTCTGACGACGCAGGACAGCCTCAAGCACGCACTTGCCTCAGGAGGCTGCGTTGCGGTCGAACCTGTAGGCGGCCGGCTTGGCCGAACCATTCCAGTTGAAAGGGGCAAAATGACCGTTGTTGGTTCGGGTATCGTCATCCCAATCGATACCGGGCAAGTGCGCATGGCTACCGGTCGCCATCCCCAGCGCCAGCCTTTGGCTGACCGGATGACCGACGTTGTCCAGGTAGAACGGCTCGCCGTTGTTCAGCCGCGACAAATACCCCTCGACGCCGATGTCTATGAGCCCCGGCACCTTGACCGAGCGCCGGTTGTGTTCGAGATGAAACTCGATCGGCTCGTATTGCACGCCGGTGAAGTTCTTGATCATCGGTTGCATCATCGACAGCGGGCCGCCGGCCTGGCCGGTGACAATGGCTTCCAGCGCACCGCGCTGTTCGGGGTTGGCCTTGGCATCAACCACCGCCGCGGCGGTCCAGCCACCCTGGCTCATTACCAGCGCCGTTTTGATGATGAAGATGAAGCTCAGGTCGTCCAGCTGAACCGCGCCGAAGTGCCCGGTCTCGATATGCAGACAGATCACCGCAATGCAATGGTCGCCGATCTCGGGCACCGCCGGTTTTGACAGCGCCGTGGAGTTGGTAAAAATACAAGGGCACAAATACTCGCAGCTACAGTTTTCGGCGTATTGGCCAGTAATGCTCCAGTTGACGTCGGTCATGGTTGGATCTCCCAATTCAGGAACAGTCGCTGACCCGAGTATCACCCAGGATGGCTATCCCCGACTACGAGGTTTTGCGCCAGGTCGAGCCGTCGGCCCGGAACCCACCGACCGGCAGTCGCCCTAATCGGCTAGCCCCTCATCACCACCCTGGCCTTGCGGTACGGGCCAGCCAGCGGGTCGTCCTACTTTTTTGGCCGCCTCGTCTGCTGGCAGAGCCGGATCCCACCACTGGCCGATAAACCGCTGACAGGTCGTTTTGCTGGACGCATCCGACATCAGCCAGACGATGGGCGCCGCCATCACGCCCGGTGAAACGAGTGTGTTGCCGGGACCGCGCAATCCGGTTCCAGGGGCATCCGGGATCAGCCTGGTATCGGCCGCGCCGCCCGGAATCAGCACGTTTACCGTAACGCCACTGCCCTCCAGATCCCGCGACCAAATCATCGTGGCAGTCTCCAAAGCCGCCTTGGTCTGTCCGTAGGGAGACATACGCGGCCGCTGCATGGTGCCGTAACTGGTGGTGACGTTGACGATGCGACCCGCCTTCGCTTTAAGCATGTGCGGTACCGCAGCCCGTGCCATGAAGAACGGTCCGTTCAGATTTACGTCAATCACCTGGCGCCAGCCTGCCGGTTGCAACTCATAAAACGGTGGCGGCGGCATCACGGCCACACCGTTCTGGTGATAGCCAATGCCGGCGCAATTGATCAGT
Organism: uncultured Gammaproteobacteria bacterium; assembly: GCA_964653545.1. Classification (GTDB taxonomy): domain Bacteria; phylum Pseudomonadota; class Gammaproteobacteria; order Immundisolibacterales; family Immundisolibacteraceae; genus Immundisolibacter. The sequence continues at coordinate 4,202 of CAZZHF010000045.1, forward strand.
CCGAACACGCCGCCGAAGTGCTCCACCGTTGCGGCAACCGTATCCTGCGCCGAGGACGCATCCGTCACGTCAGTGGGGAGGTGCCTGATCCGCTCCGCCAGCCCCTTTTGCCTGGCCTCGGCGAGGGCTTCATCGGCATGCACCTGGTTGACCTCGGCGATTACCACGCGCGCACCCGCTTCGGCCAATGCGATGGACATGACGCGCCCCAATCCACTGCCACCGCCGGTAACAATGATTACGCGATCAGAAAGTTGAGCCTGCATGCCGCCTCCCCCACTGTCGGACCTGGATGACCGTCCGGGACGACGGTTATCGATTCAGCGAGCGCCGACCAAATCCGTCCCGGATTTCTCAGCCCCTCCCATCGAAAAACTAGTTTTCAATAGCTCATAGAAACAACGCCCTACAGCCGTTATTTCAGGCCGTACCTCCCTGCACGACGGGAACCACAGCTTGAACCGGCGGTCCGCTACGCCTCGGCAAATACCGCGCAAACAACTAATCGCTCCAAGGAGCACCCGCTCGCGACGTCGCTTTCATCGCCTGGCGACGCTGTTGCGGGCCTTCAAATGACGCCCAGCTCCTTCAGCCTCCCGCCCAACCATTCTTTCTTCTCCGATGTCACCTGACGAATCGGCGAACGCATGACGCCCATCGCCAGACCCATCGCCTCGTACCAGGCTTTCAGGTTGCCCAGCAAGGTGGCATAGGTGAAGTTTCCGGCCAGGGGTGCCAGCATGATTTCGTCGGCCAGATCCCGCACCGGCGTGAGTTCCGTCCATTTCTCGAAGGCCGCGTCCCACTGCCCGGCGCGGGCCAGGGCGGTGTATTCCTCAAGCAAATGGCGCTTTTTGCCATAGGCAATGTGATGGAAGGCACCGTACAGCACCTGCCCGCCATGGCGCAGGTCGTTCAACCAATGAGTTTCGATCGGGTCACTGACGATGAAATCGTCCCCCACCATGCGCCGCAGCTTGACCGAGTCGACATGGTTCAGGCTGCCCTGCTTCATGCCCACGTAACTTGGAATCTCCGCCAGCCGGCGGCACAGGTCCAGGCTGATCAGATGGCCGGACACCATCGAGCGGTAAAACAAAAGCGCCAGGTTCGAGTGGTCGGCCAGGTATTTGAAGTAGTCGTAGATTTCCTGGTCCGAGCGCAGCTGCACGATGGGCGTGATCACCTCGGCCGCCACGTAGCCGAGCTTCTCGACAAAGTTCAGCTTCTCCATCGCTTGATGGACGCTCTGGTCGAAGATGATCGTATGTAACGGAATGCGCCCGTTGGCTGCCTCGGCGATGACTTCGTGGTAACGCATCCACTCGGTTACCGAGGTGTTCCAGCACTCCGCGACAAAACCGCCAACCACAAGGCCGCACTCGCCGATATCGATGTAGTACTCGGTGTTGCGCCGCAGGCCGTCCTCATCAAGGCTGTCGTCGGGCAGGAATGGCGTGCACGGGCAGTCGTACCAGTCTCGGATAGACTGCTTGGCCCAGGTCTTGGCTTCCGATTTGGTGAATGGCAGTTGCGTAGGCATGGTAACTACTCTGTGCGGACAGGGGATGCGTTACATCGCGTCGACAATCAACAGACTCATGTCGACTGCGCGGTCGCGAATGGCCTTCAGCGGCTGGTAGTCCGGGTCGGTAAGCCAGGCTTCTACTGCCTCGCGACTGGGGAAGCGGAATACCACCACCGAGTCCACTGGCTCGCCGTGCAGGCATTCCGGCGTATTGCTGCGCCCGAGCAGCTCGCCGCCGTGGCGACGCACGATGGGTCCTGCCCCCTTGCGGTACTCCGCGAGTAGATCCCAGTCCTTCACTTTTTGTGTGGAAAGCATGATGACGGCCATGTCGGCGCTCCTTTTCAGGCCGCTTGCGGGCGGCGAGTGCGTTGCAGCAGGCCGTAAACGCGTTCCGCGCTGACCGGCAATTCCATGACCGCCGCGCCAATGGCATCAGCCACCGCGTTGGCGATCGCCGCCGGCGCGGGCACGTTGGCGGCCTCGGCAATCGGACCACAGTTGAACGGTCCAGGGCCTTCGTCGCGTTCCAGAAGCACGGTTCTGAGCTCCGGAATGTCGGCGATACAAGGAATCTTGTAGTCGCCCAGATGCAGCGCCACCGGTTTACCGTCTTCCATGCGGTGCTCGGACATCACCGCAAGGCCCAGGCCCATCAGCATACCGCCCTCGATCTGACCCTGATGCCCCTCGGGATTGACGATAGTGCCGACGTCATGGGCACTGGTAATGCGCCGCACGGTGACCTGGCCCGTCTCCGGATCCACGGCCACTTCGGCCACCTGGGCGGTAAAGTTGGTATCCGGCGCGTCCGGAAACAGCCCCAGTTTCTGATACACCTGCGCCGACACCGGTTCACCGGCGCTGGCCGCAAGTTGAATCAGGGTCACGCTGCGCCCGTCGCTGTGCGCACTGCTGCCTTCCCAGGCCAGGGCGTCGACCGCGCAGCCAAGCACCTCGGCGGCCATCGGTGCCAGCTTTTCACGGAGCGCAGCCACCGCCTGCAACACGGTTTGGCCAATGGCATAGGTTGTGCGACAGCCGCCGACGCCAAAGTCGAACGGCAGTCCGTCGGTGTCGGCCAGGCGAATCTGCACCGAGGCCGGCGACACGTTCAGCGTCTCACCCACGAACTGCTGCACGGCCGTGAAGGTGCCCTGACCCGGGTCGCCGATCGGCAGCAGCACGGTCACCCGACCGTCGGGCGCGAGTTCCAGCTTGCAGCTGGAATCGCCACCCACTACGCCGCGCTCGTACATGGCAATGCCGAAACCGACGTTCGGCTCCTTTCCGCGGCGCTCGTGGTAGCCCGACTCGCGCAGGGCGGCCTCCAGCGTTTGCTGCGCGCGCACCGTCGGCCACTGCGCGCCGGTGGGCGAGGCATCACCCGGCTGCAGCACGTTCTTCAACCGAAACGCCGCCGGGTCCATGCCCAGCGCTTTGGCCATCAGATCGAACTGCGCCTCGACCGCAAAAATGGTCTGTGGGGCGCCGGGGCTGCGCATATGACCGCCCGGCAGCGTGTTGGTGTAAACCACCGTGCTGTGGATATCGATGGCCGGCACCCGATAGCAACTGGCAGCCTGATCGGCGCCGTGCAGGTTCAGACTCGGCAGCGGCTTGTAGGCGCCATAGGCACCGCCGTTGAACGTGATGTGCAGCTGCATGGCGGTCACGGTGCCGTCGTTCCTGACGCCGGTCTTGATGTCGATGCGGGCTGCGTGGCGGGCATTGGCAGCCATGAGTTCTTCGGTGTAGCTCATGACCAGCTTCACCGGCCGGCCGGACTCACGCGCCAGCAGGTACGCCACCGGCGCTTCCATCTGCGAACCCTTGCCGCCGAAGTCACCGCCGATATGCAGGTTGTGCAGTTTGATGGTGGTCGGTTCGACCCCGAAGCAGGCAGCCAGCTGCGCACGCAGCATGTACGGGCTTTTATTGGACGCCCACACCTCGGCGCGGCCATCGGCGGCCACCCGCGCCAGCACGGCGTGCGGCTCAAGGTAACCATGGTGCTCGGTTGGCGTGTGAAAGGTGTGTTCGAACACCCGGTCGGCGGCCGCAAAGCCGGCGTCAAGCTCACCGTGCTCCCAACGCATATAGGCGCATACGTTCGGCAGGTCCGGCTCCTGCGGATGGGTGAAGGCACCCGCATAGGATTTGGGTTGCTCGTGCACCGGCGGGGCGCCGGGCGCGGTGGCGGTGTCGACATCAAACACCGCCGGCAATTCCTCGTACTCGACGTCTATCAATGCCAGCGCCTGCTCGGCAATGTCCCGCGTCGTCGCTGCCACCGCGGCCACCCGGTCACCGACAAAGCGGACCTTGTCCACGGCCAGGACCGCATGGTCACGGATGGCGCGCCCGGCGTAGCACGGAAACTGCGCACCGGTGACTACCGCGTGCACGCCCGGCAGGGCCCGAGCGGCGGCGGTATCAATGCGAACAATGCGTGCGTGCGGATAAGGGCTGCGCAGAATGCGGCCCCACAGCATGTCGGGCAGCACATAATCGGCCGCATACATGGCGGCGCCTGTTACCTTGTCCGGCCCTTCCATACGCGCCGTGCGTTGGCCGACGAACTTCAGCGTCATGCGAATCTCCTCGTGGTCTAGGGCAAGCAAACCGGGCAGGGTTCCCGCCTGACTGGCCGGCACATTATCATGGCGTCGACGCCGACCAAACGATCAGCAAGGAGAAGGCCAATGGCCGAACAGATGGTAACCCTGGCGCTGCATATAAACGGCGCGCCATGGCAAGGTGAAGTGCTGGGCAACCGGCTACTGGTCGACTTTCTGCGCTATGACGTCGGCCTCACCGGCACCAAGGAAGGCTGCGGCGTGGGCGTGTGTGGCGCCTGCACGGTGCGCCTCGACGGCCGGCTCGTAAGCTCCTGCCTGACCCTGGCGGCGATGGCCGACGGCTGCGAGCTGACGACGGTAGAGGGCCTCGCCGGGCGCGAGGAACTCAAGCCCATCCAGAACGCCTTTATCGAGCATGGCGGCTTTCAGTGCGGCATCTGCACACCGGGACAACTGATGGCGGCCAGCGCCCTGCTGGAGCAAAACCCACACCCCGACCAGGCTGCCATCAAGGCCTGGATGATGAGCAACCTGTGCCGCTGCACCGGCTACTACGGCATCGTGCGCTCCATCGAGGCGGCCGCTGCCGGAGACCCGGCATGAGGGGCTTCGAATTTCAGGCACCGGACAGCCTGGCCGCAGTCTGCGCACTACTGGCAGAACACGGCTACGACGCCAAACTGATTGCCGGCGGCACCAGCCTGCTGAACCTGATGAAGCAGGAACTGGTGCAACCGACCGTGCTGGTAAGCCTGCAACGCGTCCCGGGTCTCGGTGAACTCACGGTAAACAACGACGGCATCCGCGCCGGCGCCGGTGTGCGTCACCGCATCATGGAAACCGACGCCGCACTCGGCCGCGCCGCGCCGCTGCTTGCCGCAGCCTATGGCCACGTGGCCACGGTACGCATTCGCATGTCGGCCACCGTCGGCGGCGGCCTGGCGCAGGGCGATCCGGCCATGGACGCACCGGCCGTGTGGCGGGTACTCGATGCCACCATGCACCTGTGCTCTGCCGAGGGCGAGCGACGGGTACCAGCGGGGGAATTCTTCGAGGACTTCTTTACCACCGCCGTGGGTCCAACCGAGGTGCTGACCCACGTCACCGCCCCGGCCCCGCCGGCCGGGGCCGGCTGGTCGTATCAGAAATTTCTGCCGCGCAGCGCCGACGACTACGCCGCCGTATCCGTGGCAGCGTTGCTGTGCCTGGACGGCAACGGTCGGGTAGCCGAAGCGCGGGTTGGCATCGGCTCGGCCGGTCCGGTGCCGGTGCTGGCGCAGGCGGTTGGCGCCGCCCTGATCGGCGAACGCCCCACGCCCGAACGCATTGCCGCCGCGGCGCAGCTTGCCCGCGATGCGGTTGATCCGCTGGACGACCTGCGCGGCAGCGCGTCATACAAGCGCGACATGGCGGTGGTATTTACCCGCCGCGCGCTCACCGAAGCGGCCGCCCGCGCCGCCTGAACGGAAACCCAAGTCATGGATTTCGAATACCGCGCCAGCCTGCCGGTGGCGGTCAATACGCTGTGGACGCTGCTGGTCGACATCCCGGCCGTTGCGCTGTGCATTCCCGGCGTGGTCAGCGTCGAGCCGCTGGGTGAGGATCGCTACCGCGGCGTGCTCAAGCTGCGTATCGGCCCGGTCGGCCTGGAGCTCGGCGGGCAGATTACCGTGGAAGAACTGCTCGCCGCCGAGCGCCAGCTGGTCTTTTCCGGCGAAGCCAAGGACAAGCGCATCCCCGGTGGCCTGCGCACCCGCACGCAGCTGGTATTGACCACGCTTGAACCGGAGCTCACCGAGCTCCTGGTGGTGACCGAAGCGCATATCCTGGGCAAGCTCGGCGAGTTTGGACAGTCCATCATCAAAAGAAAAACCGATCAGGTGATGCAGCAATTCACCGACAACCTGGCGCGCAAGGCGGGCGAACCGACTATCACCTGACCCGAACGCGCCGACCACCAGGAGGCCCGGACATGGACCAGAAAATCAACATCATCGACGGCGATGGACACGTGTTCGAGGACCTGCCCGCCATCGTCCGGCGCATGCCGGGGCGCCTGAGGGAGAGTGCCTTCGTGCGGCTGCTTGGGCCGTTTCCACAGCTCGACCATTTGCACCACGGTGCCTGGGTCAGCCTGGAGGGCTCGTTTCAGGATCCGGGCGTCGCCGGCTGGCGGGCATTTCTGGACCGTGCCGGGTTCAGCGCGGCAGTCATGTACCCCACCATTGCGCTGGCCTACGGGCGCCTGACCGATCCCGACCTGGCCATCGGCGCCTGTCAGGCTTACAACGACTGGATTGCCGAGGATTACCTGGCAACCGACCCGCGCCTTAACGCCATGGCGCTGATTCCCATGCAGGACCCCGCCGCCGCCGCGGCAGAACTGGAACGCGCCGTGGACAAGCTGGGCCTGAAAGGCGCCATGCTGCCCCCCACCGGCCTGCCGCTGTTGCTTGGCGCGCAGGAATACGCCCGCGTATACGAGGTCGCCGATGCGCTCGGTTGCGCACTGGCCGTGCACGGCGGCGCCCATCCCGATCTTGGGCTGAATCACCAGCAGGTGTTTGCCGGCACGCATGCCCTGGGGCACCCGTTCGCCATCACCATCCAGGCCGTGGACCTCATCCTGCATGGCGTGTTCGACCGCTACCCGAGGGTGCGCTTTGGCTTCATGGAGGGTGGCCTGGCCTGGCTGCTGTTGCTGATGGAGCGCCTGCCGGGCTCGTTCTCGGCGTTTACGCCGTACGACCCCACCGGCCGCTACATCAAGGCCCGCAAAGGCAGTGAGGTGCGCCAGCTCATTCGCGACTACCTGGACAGCGGGCGCCTGTTTGTCGGTGTCGAGGGTGACGAGGAGGCGCTGGCCTTTGGCATCGCCCAGTACGGCGCCGGGCCGTTCGTGTTCTCAAGCGACTTCCCGCACGAAGTCAACGATGCCTCCATCCAGCACGAAATTGACGAATTGCTCGATAACCCGACAATCAGTGCTGCCGACAAGGCGGCAATCCTGGGTGGCAACGCCGCCCGTTTCTATGGTCTGGGATAAACCCGGCCACATTCACATCACATCCTGGAGAAGACGATGCGAGTTTGTATCCTGGGCGCCGGCGGTTTGGGTTCGGTGTTCGGTGGCGCGTTGGCGCTGGCCGGCGTCGACGTAACGCTGGTGGGGCGCCCGGCGCACGTCGAGGCCATCCGCAAGCACGGCCTCAAGCTCACCGGCATCCGTGGCGACCATATGGTGCGCGAACACCTCGAAGCGGTGGCCGACCCGCGCGAGGCCAAGGGCGAGTTCGACTACCTGATCCTGGGCGTCAAGGGCAAGGACACCGAGGCGGCGCTCGAAGGCGCCAACTGCCTGCGCGATCGGGTCAAGACCGCCCTGTCCTTCCAGAACAACGTGGTCAAGGAAGAAATCCTCAGCCGCTGGCTGGGCGATGCCACGCGCGTGATCGGCTTCTCCACCATCGAGGCCGGCCACATGGTCGAGCCCGGCCACGTGCACAACGGCCTGACCATCCCCACCACCAACTACGTCGGCGAGATGGACGGCACGCTCACGCCGCGCGTGGAGGCCCTGGCCGACGCCTTCAACCGCGCCGGCATGGGCACCAAGGCCGTCACCAACATCAAGCAGGTGCTGTGGGAAAAACTCACCCAGATCTGCGGCGCCGCCGCCTGGTCGGTGAGCTGCCTGGCCGGTGGCAAGGACCTGTACTACCCGGACGGCCTGGTGGTGCGCGAAGGCGCCGCCCATTACGTGCAGGTCAGCCGCGACGCGCTGGCCGTGTACAAGGCCATGGGCTACACCGCCCAGAACTTCTATGCGCCGGTCTCCAAGCTCAAGGAACTGGACGCCGTCGAGGACTTCGAAGCCGCCACCGACATGATGATGGAACTTGGCCTCGGCATGCAGAAGCAAGGCTACCGCGGCACCACCTCCATGCACGAAGACCTGCGCCGTGGCAAAAAGACCGAGGTCGACTGGATCATCAAGCCCTTAATCGACAAGGCAAAGGAACTGGGCGTCCCGGTACCGACCCTGACCGCGGCGTATCGGATTATCAAGACGCTGGATAATTACCTGGGCTAAGGAGACGCTGATTTATTCGTCACCCCGGCGAAAGCCGGGGTCCAGGTTGTTGATTTCTCTGGATTCCGGCTTCCGCCGGAATGACGATTCGCGAATAAATCAGTGCTTCCCTAAAGCAGCGAGGCCGTATGCGATATGCAGTTGTGATTGACCACGCCAACGCGCATATAGGACGGGTTAGGCGAAGCCGTAACCCGCTGGATTACGATCGCGGCCTTTGCCATGTCGATACCACGCGGATCGAACACAATACGGCGCAATGCTTATTGCGCCCTACGCGAGCTGATGCTGGACGTTATGCCGCACCGACTGAGTTCTGACCGATGGCGGATTTAGGCCGGCGGGTTCCCGTTCTGTCGTTAACGGTTGGAAAATTCAACCCTAACCACAAAGTCCGGTTTCTTACCTCCTTTCCTTCTGTCCGCTATTTATTCGATCTATCCACCGCGGTGGGCGATGAC
>CAZZHF010000046.1:0-1130 GCA_964653545.1 uncultured Gammaproteobacteria bacterium
ACAGAGGTTGGTCAGGGACTTCGTGGCGGCCTGGGTCAAGGTGATGAACCTGGACCGCTTCGACCTGGCGTGAGCGCCGCACGAATACCTACGAGGGTTTCTGAGTGGGAAAACTGGCCAGCTGACAACCGGTTCCGGCGGACGGCGTACCGGCGCCCCTGAACCGGCGCGTTATGCGGTCGTAGGAAAATGCCGGCACCGGGGTGCGGCGAGCGACCGGTATATCTACAAAGCACCATGAGGGATGCCAATGAACCCCACACTGCGACCGGCCAGGCCGGAGGACGCCGACGTCTGTGGCGAGATTTGCTACGCGGCGTTCAAGGCAATCGCCGAACAGCATAATTTTCCACCGGACTTTCCCTCGCCGCAGGTGGCGGTCGATCTGCTGCGCATGCTGCTGGCGCATCCGGAGTTTTATGCGGTGGTCGCCGAAGCCGATGGCCGCATTCTGGGCAGCAACTTTCTGGACGAGCGCTCCACCATCGCCGGGCTCGGCCCCATAACCGTGTCGCCGACCCTGCAGAACAGTGGCGTTGGTCGGCGCCTGATGCAGGCACTGCTGGAGCGCGCGGCCGAGAGGCGTTTTGCAGGCGTGCGGCTGGTACAGGCGGGATATCACAATCGCTCGCTGTCGCTGTACGCCAAGCTTGGCTTTAGCATCCGCGAGCCCCTGGCGCTGATGCAGGGGGCGCCTGTGCCAGCGGCTGTGCCGGGCTATGCGGTGCGTGCCGCGACCGAAAGTGACCTGGCGGCGTGCAACCGGGTGTGCCGACTGGTCCACGGCCACGACCGCGGCGGCGAGCTGCGCGACGCCATCCAGCAAGGCACCGCCACGGTGGTCGAGCACGACGGCCGGATCACCGGGTATGCCACCGCAATCGGTTTTTTTGCCCATGCCGTTGGCCAGAGCAACGCGGAACTGGAGGCCCTGATAGGCGCGGCGCCGGTGTATCTGGGGTCCGGATTTCTGGTGCCGACCCGCAACACAGCGCTGTTTCGCTGGTGCCTGGACCACGACCTGCGCATGGTGCAAAGCATGACGCTGATGACCACGGGTCTTTACAACGAACCAGCCGGCGCTTGCCTGCCGTCAGTGCTGTATTGACGCTGCTGGAACCCTGGTTGAG
>CAZZHF010000046.1:1140-12714 GCA_964653545.1 uncultured Gammaproteobacteria bacterium
GCCACCACCGCCTGCGATTGCACCGGAATCCTGGCCGCGTCCGCCGCGAGATCAGCCACTTGACGCGATTTCCCGCCGCTTTGTTTGCCCGTCAGGACGAATCACCGGACGCCAAGTTCTACAGCTTTGTCCGGCTGGTGACGCATATCGACGCCGCTGCCATCGCCGCGGTCACCCAGCTGTACCGCGAGTATTTTGAGCCGGGCGGCGCCATCCTGGACCTCATGTCGAGCTGGGTCAGCCACCTGCCGGACTCGGTCCCTTACCGGCGCGTTGCCGGGCTGGGGATGAACGCGCAGGAGCTCCAGGCGAACCCCCGGCTGAGCGATTTTGTGGTGCAGGATCTGAACGCCGATCCGCACCTGCCGTATACGGATGACGAGTTCGACGGTGCCGCGATCTGCGTGTCCATCGACTACCTGACCCAGCCGGTCGCGGTGCTGGCCGAGCTGGGTCGGATCTTGCGGCCCGGTGCGCCGCTGGTGGTTACCTACTCCAACCGCTGCTTTCCGACCAAGGCAGTCGCCATCTGGCTGCAACTCTCCGGCGCCGCGCGGGGCGAGTTGGTCGCCCAGCTGATTGCGGAATCGGCCATGTTTGGTCCGGCCGAGGTGTTCGATCGTTCGCCGTCAGGCACAGATCCGCTGTTCGGCGTGGTCGCCCGCGCTCGCCAGCCATCCAGGGCATAGCAGCGGGCCTTGCGCCGCCCCAAAGCGTAATTCCCATGGCGCGACACGCCCCCAGCGTCACCCGGAACAGCCCCGTGTCGCGGCCCCGGGCCGACACATCGCCGGTTGGCGTGGCATGATCCGGCACGGTTCCGCGACGTAAATCGGCCCACTCAACCAGGTACCTATGGTCATGTCTGAGTCACCCGACGCCGACGTCAAGTTCTATTACATGAGCTTGATGCCCTACACGCGCCTGCCGGACAACGAGGCCGACTACGCCTCGCTGTGGGTGGATTTCCCCAACCGCCTGTACGACCCGGTGCACGGGCACGCGTTGCTGAACCGTTACCTGGACGAGTACGTGGAGGCCGACCGGCTCGGCTTTGACGGCGTGGTGGTGAACGAACACCACTCGACCGCGTACTCGCTGAAACCCACTACCAACCTGGTGGCCAGCGCGCTGATCCAGCGCACCCGCCGGGCGCGGATCTGCGTGATGGGCTCGCTGCTGAACGTGCAGTACCCGAACCGCCTGGCCGAGGAATACGCGCTGCTGGACGTGATGGCCGCCGGGCGCTTCGAGTGCGCGTTTCCCTTCGGCACCGGCATGGAGTACTGGTCGAACGCGGCGCAGATCAACCCGGCCACGGCGCGGGCACGCTTTCGCGAGAGCCTGGATCTGCTGGTGCGGGCCTGGACCGAGGACGGGCCGTTCAGCCACGACGGCGAGTTCTACAACTACAAGTACCTGAACATCTGGCCGCGGCCCTACCAGCGCCCGCACCCGAAAATATTCCTGGTGGGCGGCGGCAGTGCAGAGACCATCGATTTCGCCGCCGAGCGCGGTCACGGCTATTCCCTGGTGCTGGTGCCCAAGGAAGCGCAGGATCAGGCCTACACGCGCTACAAGGAAAGCCGCGCCGCGCACGGCAATCCGGCCAAGCCGGACGACATGATCCTGACCATCCTGTGCTACGTGGCGGAAACCGACGAAATCGCCCGGCGCGAGTACGAGCCACACGTGCTGTGGATGTTCAACAAGGCGCTGCGGACCGAGCTGCGCTACCTGGCACCACCCGGCTACCTGTCCGAAAGCGCGCTGCGCCGGCAGCTGGAAGCCGGCGGGGCGCTGTACACCAAAGGCCCCGGCAGCCTGGAATGGGACGACATCCAGAACCTGCGCCTGGTCGCCGGCTCACCGGACACGGTGGCGCGCGTGGTCAAACAGTGGCTGGAAGAGACCGGCGCCGGACGGGTGATCGCGCTGCTGCATGCCGGTGACATGCCGCACTGGAAGACGGTCAAGAACATGCAGCTGTTCGCGGAAGAGGTCATCCCGCGCCTGCGTAGCCGGCCTGCGGAGGTGCAGTCATGAGTGGCTTCGAGCGCGAGCACTTCACCATCGGCGGTATCGATACCACGGTGCTGGTGGCCGGCGAGGGGCCCCCGCTGGTGTTCTGGCATGGCGCCGGAACCTTTACCGGCTTTGATTTCGCGCTGGAATGGGCGCGCAGGTTCCGCGTTTACGTGCCGTACCACCCCGGCTTTGGCGAGTCGGCCGTGGACGAGAGCATCACCGCCATGCACGACTACGTGATGCATTACCTGGACCTGCTCGATGCGCTGGGCCTGGAGCGTTTTCGTCTGGTGGGTCATTCGCTCGGCGGCTGGCTGGCGGCCACCTTCGCCACCGAGCATGCGCACCGGATCGAGCGCCTGGCGCTGCTGTCGCCGGTAGGGCTGCGCGTACCCGAGCACCCCACCATCGACATCTTCAAGATTCCGCCACATGAGCTGCCTGGGTACCTGATCTCAAACCCGGCGCTGCTGCAACAGATGATGTCGGCTCCGCCCACGGTGGACATGATCGTGCAGCAATACCGTGAGATGACCTCCGCCGCGCGCGTCGCCTGGACCCGGACCTACGACACCACGCTGCCGCGCTGGCTGCACCGCGTGCGCGTGCCAACCCTGGTGCTGTGGGGCCGCCAGGATCGCATGCTGCCGGCCGAGCAGGCCGCGGTGTGGGGGCGCTTGCTACCCCAGGCCCAGGTACAGGTGCTGGAAAGCAGCGGTCACGGGCTGGTCATCGACGACCCCGCCGCGGTGCAAGCGGTGCAGGACTTCATGATGCTGGCGCATTAACCGGCACACACAGACGCTAACCCCATGCCCGCGAAGCCATTAAACACAAGACGCCAAACGGGCATGAACTGCGCCTACTCCAGCATGCGGGGCAGCGCTTCCGGCGCGTAATCCGCCGCCTTGGCGCCGGGTGGGTTCTGGTGCACGCCGCTCGAATAGCCGGCAGCGGTGGCATGCAGCCGTTGTACATCGACAATAACCGCGCTGGTGCCGGTGGGTCCGGTACGGCCGTCGTCCCACTTCGCGTCCTTGGAGCCGCCGCCCCCGGTACGCCAGTGCTCGCCCTTGCGGTCGTAATGATCCTGCCAGTAAATCTTGGGCGCGCCCACGGTGGTGCCGATAAACATGTGGCGCCGGCCTACCAGGTGATCCTTTTTGGGGATGCCTTCGACTTCGTAGACTTCCTGGATTTCATAGTTGTCCGGCTGGAAGTTCCAGTAGGGAGCCTCATCCAGACGCATGAACGGATACTTGGCCTTGCCGGACGCCTGCTCGTCCATCGGCGGCAGGATGGAATGCTCCACCACCAGGGCATGGCGTTTACCCAGGATCTTCCAGCTCTCATACCAGGTCGGGTCCAGATTCAGGCCAAAGGTGTCATCAAACAACAGGTCCGTACCCTGCACCGGATCAGCCCAGGCACCGCTCGACATGCGCCGGGTGCGGCGCAGGTTCTTGATATAGGCGTACACGTCCGGCAGGCGCGCGTCGGTATAGTTCACTGTCAATAAGCCCACGCCACGCGTGTCGTTTGGATAAACATTCATTAACGCCTCGTACTTGGCGATGCTCTTGTCCAACACATGCGGCTCGCTCATCCGGCCGGACATCAGGAAACGCCGATACACCCAGCCCTGTTCTTTTTCGAGCCCGTTCTCGCCGCTGATGATCAGAAAGGTGATCTGCTTCAGGTTCAGGACATCGCCGGCCCAACCGAAACGCAGGATGTTGTACACGAGCTTGTAGCCGGCATCCGGATCGGCGAGGTCAAGATCCGGAAACGGCACCCCGGTGGTGTAGTTGGTCAGGCGTTTCTGTGCATCGAGCCTGGCTTCACCGCGGTGTTTTTCGGTAAGTTCCAATGCCCCGGTGGTGACATTGACCGGTTGCGCCGGGGTCAGCAGCATGGCCCAGCCGAACTCGCGGATCATTCTTTCCTGCTGGCCCACCAGCAGGCCGCGAATCGGCTCTCCGTCCAGCGTCTGGTCGAGCAAACCGTCAATACTGGCGGCGTTGAGCAGTGTGCCCGGAGCCACGTCCTCGGCCGCACGTGGCCCGGTCACCGACAACCCCACGCCCAGCGCTCCTGCCAAAAACAGATGGTGTAGCGCCCGCTTTTGCTTTTGCATCCGGTTCCCCGCGTTTGAAGGTGGATTGGGGAGCCGCTGATTTATTCAACGGCTTCCACTGTGCGTGGACGCACCGCCAAAATCGAATGTTCGAGATGGCTGGCCTGGTCCCAAATAGCCCGCAAAAAACCATTGTGCCGGTTACCGCGGATTGCGCTACTCTGCACCAGTGACGCTGGCCAGGAAGGCTGCGCTCAACCATAGATTGGCTCAAGCCAACAGTGGAAGCATGGATAAAGCTTAAGGATCAGCACCGAGGAGAAACAACATGGACGCGACGCTACCGGCTTCACGCACGCCCTCGAAAACCATGATCGTCACCAAGCTGGGGGCATTGATGAGTTCGGTCATCGCCCTGGTGCCGGTGCTCGGATGGGCCCTGGGTGGCGGCATTTTTCACTGGACAACGGTGTTTCTGGCCCTGGTGGTGCTGCCGATCCTCGACACCCTGGTGGGCGCCGACGACGCCAACATCGATCCGGCCCAGGAACAGCAATACCTCAGCAATATCTGGTACCGCATCAGCGTATGGGTCTACCTGCCCATTCAGTTGAGCGTGATGTTCTTTTGCTACTGGCTCATCGCCTACGGCAACCTGGCCATCTACGAAATCATCGGCCTGGCCCTGTCCAACGCTTTCGCGCTCGGTATCAGCGGCCTCACTGCCCATGAGCTGATGCACCGCGACAAGCTGGACCGGTTTATCGGCGTGCTGATATTCAGCGGCGTCGGCATGGGTAATTTTTTGATTTATCACAACTACGGCCACCACAAGACCGTGGCCACGCCCGAGGATCCGGCCACGGCCCGCTTCGGCGAGACTTACTGGCACGCCGCGCCGCGCAACATCTGGGGAAAATTCAAGGCCAGCTGGCGCATCGAAGCCGAGCGGCAACGCCGTAACGGCCGGCACCCTGTCTGCCTGCATAACATGATGATCTGGATCTCGCTCGGCGAAATCAGCTTCGTCGGGCTGCTGTGCGCACTGTTCGGCTGGGTCGCCCTGCCGCTGTTTGCAACCCAGTACGTGGCTTCGCGTTTCGGACTCAGCGTGGCGGACTACCTGGAGCATTACGGCCTGTCGCGGCACAAACTGCCCAGCGGCGAATACGAGCCACCGAACCGGCACCACGCCTGGGACGACACCTTCGTCGTCAGCAGCCTGGTGCTGTGCGTGGTCAACCGCCACGCCGATCACCACGCCAACGAGGGTCGCCCCTACCAGATCCTGCGCTACTCCACGGAAGCGCCCCGCTACCCGCTGGGCAACTTCGGCATGCTGCTGCACGTGCTGATCCCGCCGCTGTGGCGAAAGATGGTCCACCCGGTGCTGCTCAAGTACTACGACGAGCACCCGGAAGTCGTCCCCTACGCCATGCCCGGTGCTCTGCCCAAGCATCTTGAAAGCCGCGCCGTATTTGGGTAGGGCTGCCCACTAAGTGGCCTGACTAAGCTTTACATTCGCGGCCAGATACTGTGGCCTGCCCCGGTTGCCGTCGCTACAGTAGCCACGGCTGCTGGCGCCTCCGGCCAGGTCGTGCGCGGCAGCATGGCAGGGAGAACGGAAATGACAACACGCGACATCACCGTGCGCGACATGCTGCACCGGGCGGCGGACTGGTTTCCGGAGCGTGACAGCGTCGTCGACAGACTGTACCGCTATACCTATCCCCAGTTGCGCGACCAGGTGCAGCGCTGCGCGGCGCTGTATCACTCGCTTGGAGTACGCAAGGGCGACCGCGTGGCCCTTATGGCGGTGGCATCCGTGCAACACGTGGTGGCGCTGTTCGGAGCCATCGAAATCGGCGCCATTCCAGTGGCGCTGCATGTACGCGAATCCGTCGGCACCCTGAGCGCGGTGCTGGATCAACTCTCGCCACGGGCGCTGGTGTACGACGGTGTGTTCACGGCCCTGGTGGCGCAGATTCGTCAGCGCAATCCGCTGATTACCGGTTACGTGCGGGTGGTGTCGCCACAAACGCCGCCCACCGAGCGCGACAGCGGTGATGACCCCATCCTGCCGCGCGATCTCGCCGGGTACAGCCTGGACTTCGAGCCGATGGAACTGCACGAGCACGACACCGCGATTATCGCGTTGTCGTCGGGAACCACCGGCCTGCCCAAGGGGGTTATCCACACCAATCGCACCCTGATGGAAAGCGCGCGTGGCGGGGCCTACCTGTGGCGCATGTCGCCGCAGGACGCGATGTGCAACATGCTGTCGACGGCCTTCATCGGCTGGTACAACGTCACCCTGCCGGTGATCAACGCCGGCGCCAAGGTGGCCTTCATGACGCACTGGGATCCCAGCGAGTTTCTGCGCACGGTGCAGGACGAACGGTGTACGCATGCATTTCTGGCGCCGACCATGTGGCGAATGCTGCTGCGCCAGGGCCTGGGTGACTACGATCTGTCGTCCATCACCTCGGCCGGGTTTGCCGGCGAGCCTATGGACACGGCCACGCTGCGCGAAATCCGCGAACGCATCTCACCCAATATCCTGAACATCTACGGAAGCACCGAGTCAGGCTCCTGCTCCGCCGGCACCGTGATGTTTCCGCACGATCTGGAGGATGAGTCGCGCATCGATAGCGTTGGTCGGCCGATGCTCAACGCGGACATCCGCATCATCAAGCCGGGGGGCACAGCGGACGATGTGCTGCCGCCGGGCGAGGAAGGCGAAGTGCTGATCCGTGGACCGTCCGTGGCGGCTGGCATCTGGTACCGCCCGGCGCTGGCCCGCAAGGTTTTTGAAGGCCCGTGGTGGCATTCGGGCGACATCGGCGTGATCGACCAGGACCGCTACCTGTACCTGCGCGGTCGCGTCGACGACATGATCATCTCTGGCGGCATCAACATCCTGCCCAGCGTAGTGGAGGACGCGGTGATGAGCCACGCCGCAGTGAGTGAGGCCGCCGTCATCGGCGTGCCCGACCAGAACTGGGGCCAGCGGGTCGTAGCGGTAGTGGTAAAGCGTGGCGAAGTCACGCTGGAGGAGCTGGAGGCCTACGTCAAACAGACTGACCTTGCCAGCTATGCCCGGCCGCGGGAGTACTGCTTCGTCGACGAATTGCCCAAGGGCAACACCGGCAAGGTAAGCCGCAAGACGCTGCGGGAGCAGATGGCGAAGCCCACCTGATCTTGCGCACGCCGCACTGCGTCCCACGGTATCCAAAAAAATTTACGCAGCCAGGGCGTCCAGATTAGCGACCCCCGCGCGCGGGTCGATTGCGTAGCGGTGGCTCCAGCTCAGGAAACGCGTTCCCCCGTGTCGCCGGACTCCATGAACTCGATGTATTGCCCCGCCACGGCGCCGCCGTCTACCGGCAACAATGCCCCGGTGATGTAACTCGCCGCGTCCGACAGTAAAAACAGCGCTGCATTGGCGGCTTCCTCGGGCTCGCCGGCCCGGCCCAACGGGCAGATGCCCGTGCCCATGTCACCGAAATCGGGGTTGCGCTGCATCCAGCCCTTGATGCGCGGCGACAGCATCATCCCCGGCAGGATGGCGTTGACCCGGATGTTGTCCTTGGCGTAGTCCATGGCCATCGCCTTGGTCAGGTTGTTGACCGCCCCCTTGGCAGCGGCATAGGCAACGTTGCGGTTGCTGGGCATCAGTCCGGCACCCGAGGACGTGTTGACGATGGCGCCGCCGCCGCGTCTGCGCATCTCGGGCACGATGGCCTTCACGCAGCGGAACACGGAATGCAGGTTGGTGTTAATGGTGATTTGCCATTCTTCTTCCAGCATCTCGTCAACGCGGCGCGGATAGCGGGTACCGCCGACCACGTTCATCAGCAGGTCGATGCCGCCCCATTGCTCGACTACCTGCGCCACCATGGCATCGATCTGGGTCTGGTCCGTGGCATCGACGACATACGCCGTGGCGATGCCTCCGACCTTGCCGATGGCCTCGACCGCCGCCTGACATTTGACTGCATCGAGTTCGCAGACCGCGACTTTGGCTCCCGCCTGCGCCAGCAGCCGCGCGGTTTCGTAGCCTATGCTCTGCCCCGCGGCGGTCACTACTGCTACCTTATCCGTGAATTTCAGTTCCACGCCTCACCTCCTTTCGTGTCTGTCATTCGTGTGTGCCGGCCTCGTGCCCCGACAAACCGGAATGGCGGCGCACCAGGACGCGATGGGTCTCACCCCCGCGCAATGGCCCGTCCGGCGTAACGTCCGGTAAGGATGCAGCCGGCGAGGAAGGTGCCTTCCAGGGAGCGCTCGCCGCTGGCGCCACCACCCCCAAACCCGGCAGCTTCGCCTACCGCGTACAGGCCCGGCATAGGGCTGCCGTCGGTTCCCAGCACCTGGCCCTGCAAGTTGGTCGCGACGCCGCCCAGGCTCTTGCGACTGAGGATGAACTGGCGCACCGCCACCAGCGGCATGGCCGCCGGGTCGCCAATCTTCTGGAAGTTGCACACTTTGGCGCGATCACCCCGCCACTGGCGCAGGCGCTCGATGCGTTGCAGTTGGGGGTCGGTGAAGTTGCCGGGACCCTTGTCGATTTCGGCGTCGTAGGTGGTCATGGTCTGCTGCAGCACGTCGCCGGCAACATGGGCGTTACCGGCCAGGGCGTTCATCTTCGCCGCCAGTTCCCCGGCCGAGGTGCCAACGCACACGTCCTGCCCACACTCGTCCACCAGGTATTTGTAGGTGCGCTTGTTGCCACCCAGGTTTTCCCACAGGAAGCGCACGAAGCGCCGGTCGCGCAGGTACGGGTTGTGTTCGGAGCCGGAGATCATGATCTCCTTGAGCACCATCTTCCTGTTCAGCAGCAGCCAGGAGTACTGCTCCTGCTGCTGGCTGACCGCCTGGCAGCAGTAGGTGGTATCGAAGGCGCCCATCAGCGGCGGGTCGAAGCGTCGACCCTGGTAGTTGAGCCACAGGGCCGAACGTGGCGGCAGCAGGCCCAGGCCGTGATCGGGTCGACGCGGCCTGGGGTGATGAATGCCGGTCGCGTAATTCCACATCGGGCTCAGATCCCCGACCTGGCCGCCGATGGAGCGCACCTGATCGTGCAGCTGTCCGTCCGAGTACTGATGCGCGCCCACCAGAATGGTGGGCGGCGCGCTGCCCCAGGCCGCCGGCCACAGACTGCGCACCCGGTCGAGGTCCGCGCCGACGCCACCGGTAGCCACCACCGTGGCAGCCGCGGATATCTCGAAGGCTTCGCCCGATGGTTCGACCACGCCGTGGCAACCGGTGACAGCCATGTCGGTGGTGATGAAACCCTGCACCTTGTGCCGGAACAGCAGGGTCAGGCGATCCTGGTGCGGTTTGAGCAGTTCAATCATGCGCGTGGCCAGAGTGTAGCCACCGCCCCACAGCAGGATGTAGCGCGCCACCGAGTTGCCGGCCTCGAACAGCCCCCGCTCGGCCCAGGTGACCACCGGCAAAAAGCGCAGCCCCTTGCCGCGTAGCCAGTGGTAGACCTCGCCAGTACCTTCGTGCGCGTAGGCTTTGGCCCAGGCGCGCGGCCAAAGCCGGTCTGCGCCCAGGCGGCTGTAGCGCAGCCAGTCTTCGAGCAGCAACTCAGGCGTGTCCCGCACGCCCATGCGTCGCTGCTCGGGGGTGTCCGCGAACACCATGCCGCCCAGGGCCTCGCGCGCCTGACCTCCGAATATCTCGCGCTCGGCCCGATCGACAATGATGACCCGACGCCCGGCTTCGAGCAGTTCCACCGCCGTGACGATGCCCGCCAGGCCACCGCCGATGATGACCGCATCCGCGCCCAATTGGTTGTCAGCCACTGAAAAAAGTCTCCTTATGGGGATATGGGAAAGTTGGAGTCCTTTGGATCGTCAAATCAATGCGCGCAAGGAACGCCGGCTGATCTTGCCCGTGGGGCCCTTGGGCAGTTCGCTCATGAATTGATAGCGCCGCGGTCGCTGATAAGCCGACAGGTCGGTCGTCTGGACGTGCGCGTCCAGCACGGCTTCGGTAATCGACTCCCGGGTCACTACAAAAGCGGTGACCGACTGCCCCCAGGTTTCGTCGGGCATACCGACCACGGCGACCTCGAGCACCGCCGGGTGGCTGAGGATGGCGCCCTCCACCGGAGCCGGCATGATGTTGATGCCACCGGAGATGATCATGTCGTCCAGCCGCCCGCGGATATACAGAAACTGCTCCTCATCCATCACGCCCAGGTCGCCCGAATGCCACCACGGGCCCTCGAAAACCTCGCGGGTCTTGGCCGGGTCTTCCCACATTTCGCTGGCCACACTCGGACCGCGAACGATGATTTCGCCCTCCTCGCCAGGCGGCAGCAAGTCCTGCGCGCGACCGCCCGGCACGATGACACGCACCTCGGAGTTAAGCAGCGGCTTGCCGATGCTCTCGATCTTGTCCTCGCGTAGCAGGTCCTTGGCGAACATCATGGTGCCGCCGCACAGGCCGGTCTCAGTGGTGCCATAGATGTTGATGATGTTGGGCGCCACCAGGCTGCGGATTTTGCCGAGCGTGCCCAAGTCGATGACCTCCCCGGCGAAGCCTGCCAACTGCACGCTGGCAAAGTCCTCGGCCGACACGTCGGCGCGAAATAGCATGCGCCAGATGGTCGGCAGCAAAACGGCGATGGTGCACTGTTCCTGGCGCAGCATGTCGAGGTAGCCCTGCGGCGAGAACTGCGCCATGAACACCAGCTTGGCACCGACGTTTATCATCGGTAGCGCGCCATTCTGCCAGCCCATGAACGAGGTGCTGATCGGCACGATCTGCGCGCTGTGCGGTGTTGCCTGATAAATATAAACGCCACCCCGGGCGCCCTCCACCAGGCGGCGGTTGCGATGCACCACGCCCTTGGGAATGCCCGTGGTACCGGACGAAAGGCAGATCAGGGCGGTGTCGTCCTCGCAGACCGGGGGCGGTTCAAAATCCATCTCGTAGCCGGGCAGATCGTCCGGTATCACCGGGTCGCCGGTATTGCGAGCCAGGTCGGCCGGGGTGATCCCCGAGCGGGCCGTTACATAGCCAGTGACCCAGGGCGTCTGGGGCCGCAGTTCGGCCACGCGCTGCGCCAGCGTGGCTTCGTAAACGAGGATGCGCGGCGACAAGCGGGCTAGAGTTTTAGCCAGGATGGGCGTCGATTCGCGCACGTGCAGTGCCACCGGGATTGCCCCCAGCTCGAACGCTGCAAACAGTGCCACTACATGGTTGGCGGACGGCAACATCATCAAGGCCACCCGGTCACCCTTGCGCACCCCCAGGCCGTGGTAAAGCTTGGCGGTGCGCCGCACCTTGTCCAGTAACTCCGCGTAGCTGTACCGAAAGGTTTCGTCCACCACCGCTGTGTGGTCCGGAAAAAAAGCCGCTGTCCGGTGCAGGATGCCCCGCACGCTGTAGCCGTGGTCGTTTGGCATTTCCTCTCTCCTGTTAAGGCATCGCCCGGTATTTTTCTATTG
>CAZZHF010000047.1:0-12531 GCA_964653545.1 uncultured Gammaproteobacteria bacterium
GCAGCGCCAGTGTCGCCTGGGGGGCATGCGACTCAATGACCGACGGACCACCGGCCAGCTGCCAACGTCGCGCCGCGCGGTCCGCGAACTGGGCACGCAGTACCCCACTGCGATCGTAATCCAGACTGGAATCGACCATGTCCACCTGGCGCGTGCCGGGCGGCACGAACACCAGGTCGTCGCGCCGCAGGCTGTGCACGGCCAGTGACCAGGTGTTCGGGCCGGTGCCAAGACGGTATCGGCGGCCGGACTCAGTGGCCACGGACAGCAACTCCGGTCCCGAGGCACCATCTGTTTTCCACTCAAGACCCGCGCCCAGGGTCAGCAGGCGGTTGCCGACAAGATATGGTGGAGGTGTGCCACCGGTTACCGCCAGGCGCATCACCGGTCGCCGCGCGGGGCGCAGAAATCCGTCCGGCCGAAGCTGGGCCAGGGGCGAGAAGGCGGTTTCTCCACGCGGGTTCGGCATGGCGCTGATCAGCGCGCCGATCAGCGGGCGCTGCGCGGCTTGCAGCGCCGGCTCGGCCAGCGGCAACAGCATGAGGGCTGGTAACAGTATCAGCAGTCGCGGCAGCACGCGGATCCCAAGCCGCGACCAGGCCGGCGCCAAAAACCCCGCCCCGGCGCCGAGCCATGGCAGCGTCAGGGTCAGGCCATCCGCCGGCGCATTACGCGGGATCAGCAACACCAGGGCCAGGGTGCTGGCGGCCAGAATGTCGCCGCCGTTATCACCGGCGCTGCCGGCCAGCGGCGGCGGGCGCGTGGCCAGCAACCACAGCATCAACACCAGCCCAGCCAGGCACAAACCCGCGAATACGGCGAAATCACCTGCCCAGGAACCGGCCGGTACCAGATCCGCGAGCCCCAGATAACCCAGCAGGCCGCCGCTGACAAACACGATGAACGCCAGTCCCGGCGTTGGCGCCAGGGGCAGGCGTGGTTGCAGCCGCACCAGCAGCGCCAGCGCGCTGAGCACCCCCATCAGCACAGCGGCGGTCGGCAACTGCATGGAACACAACACATGCGCGCCGGCGGCCGCCACGGCGACACTCAGCACGACGTCGGCCAAGCGCATCAGGCGGTGATTTCCAGATTGCCGGGCGCGACCGGCAGCGGTGAACCACCATTGCCGGTGAGCCGGAACACCAGCACCACATGGCCGGCGCCTCGCCAGGCCGACACCTGGGCGGCCAGGGCCTCGGACCAGTCCTCGGTGACCAGCAGATACAGCCAGTCCGGCCTGGGCACGGTCGCCGGCAACAGCGTGTGCCGGGTCGGTGGGCAAGCCGCGATCGCGCGCTGCAAGGCGGCATCATCAGCCAGTGGTTGCCAGAGGTCGGTGAATGCGACGGCTTGTACCGGCAGCGCCTCGCGCCGTGCGCGCGCCGCCAGTTCCAGTACCAGTGCCAGGCGCCGATCCAGCGCCTTGGCATTTTGCGGTCGCCGCTGCCAGGGCTTGAAACCGGCCACCGCCGTATCGCAGTAGATGGCGACCGCCCCGGCGGACAGCTCGGCGCCATCCCGGAACACCCGCGACATCAGCTCGCCACGGCGGGCACTGGCGCGCTGATCCAGACGAGTCGCCGGATCGCCCGCCTGGTACGGGCGCGAATGGGCGTACTCCAGGGCGCCAGCCGCGCGCGCTGCATGACTGCCATGTTTCAGGCAGCGGGACGCGAGCTGCCGCAAGGGCGGCAAATTCACGCTCAGGGGCGGCGGCAGTACCGCCAGTTCCAGCGCTACCGGCACACGTAGCGTGCTGCGCGTGACAAACAGCGGGAAATAACTGTGTATCGCCAGCCCCGGCAAGTGCACCAGGCCCCGCGCGGTGGGTCTGACGATAAGCTCGCACAGGCGACTGGCTCCCGGATCGACGCGTTCAACCACCGCACTTTGCGAGGCCGTTCCCGGCCGCCATCCCGGGCCGCGAAACTCGCGCAGGACCAGCTCTCGCGCTGGCCGGCGACCGGTGTTACTGATTCGCACCCGGCTGCGACATGGCCGCCCGGCGATGGCTGTTTCGGATTCCAGGCGCTGTACGCGCAAACGCGGTCGCCACAGCTGTCCGACAGCGGCGCTGGCGGCAATCAGCAGCAGACCGGCCGTGGCCAGACCAAGGTCAAAGCCGGGGTTGCTGGGGCGTGCCAGCAACAGCAAAAGACCGCAGGCCGTCAGCAGCACCCAGCCACCGGCGGTCAGGCCGTCGCGCAGCGCGCGCAGCGGGGTCAACCAGCCGCCGCGGCGCTCCGTCAGGCGCGGCACCAGCCGCAATTCGAACACCCAGCGCAGCATGCGCCAGGCGTGCAAGAACCCGTTCTCGGCCGACACGCGCAGCGGACGGTCGGCGAATTCCTTCATGGCATTCGCCGACGCGCTGGTGTCAGCGTGGCACCGGCACGCTGGCGATCAGTTCGTCCAGCAGCTTGCCGGTTGCCCGGCGATCCGCCTCGCGCCCCTGGCGTGGCAGCAGGCGGTGATCCCAGACTGGGTGCAGCAACGCGCGCAGGTCCTCGGCCCGCACCGCCGCATGGCCCTGCAGCAAGGCGCGCGCGCGCGCGGCATCGGCCAGATGGATGGCCCCGCGTGGCGAAATGCCCAGCCGCAGACGCGAGTCCTCGCGTGTGGCGCGGGCCATGGAGACGATGTACTGGGCCAGATCCGGGTGCAGGAATATGTCCCGGGTCGCTTGTCGCAGACCTATAAGAATTTCCGGGCTGAGCCCGGACTGCACGGGCGACGCCCGGCGGTAATCGTCGAGCAGGGCCTGTTCGGCCGCCGCGTCCGGATAGCCGAGTCGGGTGGCGATCAGGAACCGGTCCAGCTGCGCCTCCGGCAGCGGGTTGGTGCTGTCGAAGTCGATCGGGTTCTGGGTCGCGATCACGGTGAACAGCGGCGACAGGGGATGGCCGACGCCGTCGGCGGTCACCTGGCCCTCTTCCATTGCCTGCAGGAAGGCGGACTGGCTGCGCGTGGGGGCGCGGTTGATCTCGTCCGCCAGCAGCAGATCGGTAAACACCGGCCCGGGAACGAATTCGAAGCGACCATCGCCAGGGTGATAGACGCTGCCGCCGAGCACGTCGGCCGGCAAAATGTCCGAGGTGAACTGAACGCGGTTGAACTCCACCCCGAGCGCCCGTGCCAGACCCTTGGCCAGCGTTGTCTTGCCGACCCCCGGCACGTCTTCCAGCAGCACGTGGCCGCCGGCCAGCACCGTTATCAGCAACAGTTCTATGACGGTATCGTCACCCAGCCATACCGCCGCCATGTGCGCACGCGCCGCCGCCAGGGCGTCAACGTGCCCCAGGCGCAAATCAGAAGCCGCGGCGTCGCGCGGCATGCTGCGAGTGTTCGCGGGGAGAATTGCCATGGCGGGGTACCTGCTTGCCTGTCACCACCGCTGCTATCGGCCGGAACAACGCTTCAGTGTAGGGTCGCGTTGGCTTGCGAAGGAACACCGAGCTGGCCCAACTGACGGGCGACCGCTTGCACGCTGTCCAGCACCGGCAGGATTTCCGCTTCGTTCTTGCGCCATTTTTCCGTATCTGGCGGACTCAAGGTGTAGCGGGACAGAGGTAGCTTCGATGCTGTCAGCTCCTGCATGCGCGGGCCGAACGGGATGTCGGCGAACTCGCATACCTGGCGCACCACCGTCGCCGTATCCGTCGATAGTCGCGCATAATCCACCGCGCACCAGCGCGCCGCTGGCAGCTGCGCCAGGTCGTCGAGAATGCACTGATTCGCAACCCGCCACTGGTAAGCAGCGACGTCCGCCAGAGCATCGGGTTTGAGGGTCTGCCAGTCCGGCGGCAGCAGCAGCGACCAGGCGGGACCCTCCCAGCCGGGCAACTTGGGGTAGGTCACAAACTTGCCCGACCGCCAGGCCTCCATGATGCTGCTGATGTTCGCGCGCGGCTCCCGGTGCAGAAATACAAACAGGGCGTCCGGGAACGCCGCGTTCAGAAAGGGAATGCGCAAGGCATTCTTGGGCGTTTTCTCCAGAAAACGCACGCTCTGGGGCCGGCTTTGCGCCGGCAAATCGGTCAGCCGCTTGCCGTCGCCGTTACGCAGGCCACGCCGGAATGCAGCCCGCAGGCGCGCCACGACCTCGGGGCTGGCGTCGGCGGCCAGCAGGCGGTTGTTCAGGCGCCCGTTACGCAATGGATTCAGCGCATCCTGTGACTCGAACTGGGCGTGGCTTTCGCCGCCGATGGTCCACAGCTGACGATTGGCCGCCAGGGTTTCGAACAGCAGCGTGCTGCCCGAGCGCGGCGCGGCGACGATGATGATCGGCCGCTGCATGCGATCGCGAGTGCGTCGGCGCGGCGAGCGGCTCGGCTGCTCGGCGCGGCAGGCGGCCGACAGGCGCGAGCGCAACACTTCCATCGCGCCATGGCCGTTGCTGCGCAGCTTCAGGCCATCCCCGACGGCACCTGCGCGGACCAGGCAATCGTCCAGCAGGCGACTGAATTCGCCATGACCTTCGGTCCGGTCCCCGTAATAGCCCCACAGGTTGCGCCAGTCGGCGCGCAAGTCCGCCAGCAGGTGTTTGAAGGCGGCAGTCTCGTCCGGCGCGGCCTCGCCCTGGATATCGTCGACCAGCGTCTGCAACAACACGTCCATCTCGCCCGGCGCCATGACCGATGCCTCGGCAAACCGTTCGGTGCGAAGGTCTGGCCGAGCCTGCGGGTCGTACGCCACCGACACCATCGGCTCCCGCTGTGGCTGTGGCCCGGCCGCCGCGAACGGCTGCTCCGAGCGCTGGATCAGGTTCCACAGCCAGGCCGAGGCGGTGGTGTCGATGACCAGGTGGGTGCGGGTCACGCCGCTGGGGTTGAGCACCTTGTGCATGCGCCAGTTATCGAACACCCAGGCCTCCCCAGGCGCCATGTGCACCTGGTTACCGCCGCACCAGAACTCGATCGACGGGTCGGTGACGATCGGCACATGAATCCGGATGTGGTGATGCCAGTAGTGATGAATGTCGGTGTGCTCGCTGACGTTCTCGCCACTGGCCAGGCGCATGATGCGCGAGCGGCCGATTACCGACCGGAAACTGGCCATCACCTGCTGCATGTATGGGCACTTTCCTAGCGCCTGAGTCGGCTGCATTGAGCCGGTAAGGTCATCGTTCACGTCGCCGTCGGTCGCGACCAGAATCAGCGCCGAGTTGCCCACGAAGCCTTGCGGATGCGGGCGCCAGTCGGGTTCGCCAAACTGCTCCAGCTCCTGGGCCAGACGCTGGGCGTCAAAGCGCATGGGCAGGCGGTAAAAGGTGGTGTCAAGCTTCATCTGGTACGGACCCACAGGCAGATGTGAACGGAATAGCGCGCAAGGTCGGCGTGTCGCGCCCGGCGGCAGTCAGCCGCTAGAATTATGCGCAATATCGGCGCGGCCCACCGCCGAGCGGCTAAATGAAGCCTTAATGCATTCTGCTAATCACGCGTAACGGAAACCCCCTGTGACCGACAAAACCACTCCTGCCGCCATCGGCACTGCTGCCTGTTCCTGCAACAGTGGGCTACAGAACCGCAACTGCTGTGGCGCGACGGACGTCAAGGCACCTGGCGCCGACCAGATCAAGGCGCTGGAAGGCAATTTTCGGGAAGCCGTGGCGCGCTTTCAGGCCAAGGATCTTGCCGGCGCCGAGGCCTTTTGCGCGGGTGTGCTCAACAAGGCGCCAGGGCACCACCGCGCGCTGCGCATGCTGTTCGAGATTCAGAAGCTCAGGGGCAACGACTCCGCTACCGTGGTGCTGCTGCAGCGCCTGGCGCGGCTGCGCCCCAACGATGGTGACCTGGCCTGCGAGCTGGCCTTGTTGCTTTACAAGCGCCGCGACATGTCGGGCGCGCTCAAGCAGGCTCGCAATGCGGTGCGCCTGAATCCCCAGAATCCCCAGGCACACAACCTGATGGGCATGGTCTTGACCGACTTGAACCGCTTGCCGCCGGGCGAGTACCACTACCGCCGGGCGCTGGCCCTGCACCGGCCGATCGGCAAGCTGTGCGCCAACCTGGCCCTGAACCTGAAGAACCAGGGTCGGCTTGAGGAAGCGCAGACCTTGTATCAGCAGGCCACCGAGCTCGAGCCGGAAAATATCGACACCCTGCTCGGCTGGGTGGGCTTGAAACAGGCCGCGCGCGACTTGCCCGGCGCCTGGGACCTGCTGGAGCAGACGCGCGAGCGGGCGCCGAAGCACCCTGGCGTGCGCGTGGCGCAGGCGGAACTGCTCAAACGCGAGAAAAAGTACGCTGAGGCGCTGGCCACGCTCGACCAGACGCCGGAGGGCGCGCCGGCCAAGAACCCTTGGCCGGGGCACTTTTACGCACGTGGCGACATCCTGGACAAGCTGGGCCGCTACGACGAGGCATTCAACGCCTTTGCCGAAGCCAACCAGCTGGTTCGCGCCACTGGCAAGCGCAACTACGGCCGTAATTCGGCGCGCGCGCTGGTCTCGCGGCTGCAGGGCTTCTTCACCCGCGCCCGGGTCGATTCCCTGCCGCGCCTGGACAGCGGACACGGTGAACCGGTGCGACCGATCTTCATCGTTGGCTTTCCCCGCTCCGGCACCACCATGGTGGAGCAGATCCTGACCTCGCACCCGGCCATCAACGCCGGCGACGAGCTGCCCTACATCAACGAACTGGCCCGCATTGCCCCCAACCTGCTCAACAGCGAACTGACCTACCCCAATTGCCTGGCCGACCTGTGGTTTGGCGAGAACATGGGTGTGCTGGCGGCGTTTCGCGATTACTACCTGCGCAAAGCCGAGCAAACCTCCCTGACCGCCGGTGCCGCCAACTGGTTCACCGACAAGATGCCGCTGAACGAGACCCACCTGGGGCTGATTCACCTGGTGTTCCCCGACGCGCCCATCGTGCACCTGATCCGGCACCCGCTGGATGTGGTGCTGTCCACGTTCTCGATTGATCTGACGCACGGTTTCAATTGTTCGTATGCACTCGAAACCGCCGCCAGCCACTACGCCCTGGTGCGCCGGCTGGTGGACCACTACCGCGCAAACCTGGACCTGAACTACATGGCCGTGCGCTACGAGGATCTGGTCGCCGACCCCGAGCCACACTGCCGGCAGTTGCTCGAGTTCGTCGGCGAACCGTGGGATCCGCGCTGCCTGGATTTTCACGAGAACCGCCGCTATGCCCGTACCGCCAGCCACGCCCAGGTCACGGAGAAGCTGTACACCCAGTCGGTGTACCGATACCGCAACTACCGCCAGCAGTTGGCGTCGGTGATTCCGGTGCTGCAACCGGCAATGGACAGCCTGGGCTATAGCGCCGACTGAACGCCGTGTCGCGCACGGCTGGAGCGGCAAGCCTTGGATATGCCAATCAGGATGCGCTGAATAAATTCACGGGCTCCCTAAAGTAATCCGACGGTATGCCGTTAACGCGGTAACCACGCACGTTTCAATGGGGAAACCGCCGTGGTGACCGTGCCTTCCGACGGCATGTTCTGATGATCACAAAACGCCCTTGCGGGGGTCCATCCGAACCGGTAGCGGATGGACATTGGATCACCGGCACGAATCAGAGGAGACGCCGAGTTGATTGATCGCACTCAAGCCCACAAAAAAAACGCGCAAAACATTGCACAGCCAAGTTTGTGCGTGTTTAAATGCGGCCTGCTCAGTTGGGCGGCACGCCCCGATTAGTGCTCAGGCAGCGAGGGAGGCTGCCTACGCCAACAAGAATAGACAGTTAACCAGTTATTTTTTTACTACTTGAATGTAGGGAGTCGAACACATGGCCAATGCCAACGCGCGTTTCGGTGATACAGCTGCAACCTTGCGTAACCAGGCGGGTCGCCCGCCATTTCGACCCACCGCGCTTGCCGCGGCTGTTGCCATCGCCCTGGTGCCTGCCTACGCACGAGCCGACGAGTGGTCCCGCAACATCGAAATCAGCGGCCGGGCCGGCACCAATGACAGCTCGCACGGTGGCCTGGCCATCCTGCAGCCCCTGATGCAGGACGAAGACTCCCTCACCTACGCCGACCTGCGCGCCATCTTCGCTGACAACAGCACCAACGAATTCAACCTGGGCGTCGGCCACCGCCTGCTGCGCAACAACCGCATCCTGGGCGGCTACCTCGCCTACGATTGGCGTAAGACCGGCACCAACAACAAGTACAAGCAGGTCACCTTCGGCGCCGAGTCGCTGGGCGACACCTGGGACTTCCGTGCCAACTACTACCTCCCGGTAGGTGACAAAAAGAATATTGAAGGGGTTGTCAATACCGGCGGCAACTTCATCGGCAGTGGCCTGTTCTTCGACGGCATTGTCGAGGAAGCGATGGAAGGCTTCGACGCCGAAGTTGGTGCGCGCATCCCCGGCTCGCCGTACGAGACCCGCGTCTATGCCGGTGGCTACCACTTCAAGGGCGACTCCACCGACCGCGAGGCCAACGGCCCCAAGCTGCGCGTGGAAGTGCGGCCACGCAAGAACTTTGGCGTGGAACTGAGCTGGCAGGACGATAACCTGTTCGGGTCACAGACCGGCCTGAAGCTGCGTTATTCCTTCGGTGGTCCCAGCGGTGAAGGAATCCGTACCGTCAGCGAGCGCATGACCCAGCTGGTCGAGCGCGACGCCGACATCAAGGAAAACTCCGAACTCGACTGGCGGGACCAGGTTTCCAACGACGACCGCGTCAACGTCGCCCCGTCCGGCGGCGTCATCCATATCGACAACAGCGCGTCACCTGGAGGTGACGGAACCAACGAGAATCCGTTCACCAATTTCGACGACGCCACGGTGGCCGGCAATCTGCCCGGCGACACGCTGGTGCATGTGCATGCCGGCGAAGGCCCGTATACCGAAGACGTGACCCTGAGCGACGGCACGCTGCTGCTGGGCGAGACCATTGGCACCCTCACGCACCTGACCGACCCGTTCACCGGCAAGCTGCGTAATTTCTATCTGCACTCATCCGAGGTCGGCAGCGACAATCCGGTGATGTACGGCAACGGCGCTGACGGCGGCGAAGGCGACATCATGGACGCCATCGTCACCCTGGCCGACGACAACGAAGTTGCCGGCTTTGACTTTGTCGGCGGCGACGGCGGGGGCTATGGCTCGCAGTTCGTCGGCGTGGGCGGCATCAACACCAGCAATGCGGACATTCACGACAACAACTTCTTCAGCTACGGCAGCTTCGACACCTCGATCCTGCTGCTGGCCAACAGCTCCGGTAGCTTCACCGGCAACTGGATTCATGACAACAATATCTTCGGCGGTGGCGATGGCATCGGCATCTTTAGCTATGCCGGCCCGGGCGAGACCATCACTCAGGAAGTGACGATTTCCGATAATTTCGTCGGCTACGTCGATAACGTTGGCATCCAGGTTTATAACTCTGCGGGCTACAACGCGGTTGCCACCCAGACCGCGACCTTGACCGATAACGTCGTGCGGCGTTCCGGCGACGATGCCTTCCGAATCGGCAACGACGCCTATGACGGCGGTGACGCCACGCAAACGGCCACCCTGACCGGTAACTATGCCCTGTACAGCGGCGCCGACGGATTCGATGTCGACAATGATGCTCGTCGCGGGAGCACCGCCACGCAAACCGTGACGCTGACCGGTAACGCCTCGTACGTCACCTTCGATGGTGATGGCTTCGAGATCGACAACAATGCTTATGACGACAGCGCCGCCACGCAGACACTGACCCTGACCGGCAACTTCGCCGGTTGGAGCTATAACGACGGCTTCGACATCGAAAACGATGCGAGTAACAACAGCACCGCCACGCAAACCGCCACGCTGACCGGCAACATCGCGTATGCCAGTGGCTACGCATCTGACAGCGGCGATGGCTTCAGAATCCAGAACGACGCCTATAACAACAGCGCCGCCACTCAAACGCTAACCCTGACCGACAACTTCGCCGGCAGCAGTTACGATGACGGCTTCGACATCGAAAACGATGCGAGTAACAACAGCACCGCAACGCAAACTGCCACGCTGATTGGCAACACCGCCTATGTAGATACTTACCTGTTCAGCAATAACGGCGACGGTTTTGAAATCGACAACGACGCCTATGACAACAGCACCGCGACGCAAACGCTGACCCTGACCAATAACTCTGCCAGCTATAGCCAATATGACGGTTTCGACATCGACAACGATGCCAGAGACAACAGCACGGCGACGCAAACCGCCACGCTGACTGGCAACACGGCCTTCGTTAGCGGCGATCACGGCTTCGAGTTCGACAACGATGCCTATGGCAGCGGCAGCACCGCCAGCCAGACCCTTACTCTGACCGGCAACACGGCCGATGACAGCGGATACGATGGCTTCGACATCGATAACGACGCCAGGTACGGTGGCACCGCGACGCAAATGGCCACGCTGACCGATAACGTTGCCACCGACAGCGGCGGCGACGGCTTCGAGATCTACAACTACGCTCGTTATAGCGGTAGCACCGCGACGCAAACGTTGACCCTGACCGGCAACCAGGCAACCGACAACGGTGAAAACGGCTTCAATATCGGCAATGACGCCTATGACGGCGCCACCGCCATGCAAACCGCCACCTTGACCAGTAACACGGCTACCAACAGCTTCTACAAAGGCATTGCGATCGACAACGAGGCCGGCGGCTACGCCAGCACGGCCACGCAGACGCTGACGCTAACGGGCAACGCCGTCGATGGCGCCGAGGGTGGCATTTATCTGTGGAACGAGGCCGACTATGCCGGCAGTACAGCAACGCAGACCGCGACGCTGACCTCCAACACGGTCACCAACACCAACGGCGACAGCTTCTTCTTCGACAACAACGCCGATAACAGTGGCGCCGCGACACAGACCCTGACGCTGACCGGCAACACGGCGACCTACATCGGTGCCGACGGCTTCGACCTGCAGAACTACGCTGGCTACAACGCGACCGCTACGCAGACGGCCACGCTCACCGGCAACACGGCGACCAACGCCGATGACAATGGCTTCGAGATTGACAACAATGCCAACGCTAGCAGCACCGCGACGCAGACCTTAACCCTCACGGATAACACCGCCACCGGCAGCGGATCCTATGGCTTCACCATTGATAACTACGCTGGCTACCAGAGCGCTGCCACCCAAACGGCGACGTTGACTGGCAACATTGCCACCAACAGCGGCGATACCGGCTTCGCGTTCGACCAGAATGCGCATGACTACGGTACCGCCACGTCAACGTTGACCTTGACTGGTAACACGGCCACCGACAACGGCGGCGATGGCTTCAGCTTCGACAACCACGCCTGGGATGACGGTGTGGCCACCCAGACCGTGGGCATGACCGACAACGCCGCCTCCGGCAGCGGCTACAACGGCATCTATGCGCATAACGACGCCTCGAGCTACGGCACCGCGACGCAGACCCTGACCCTGGGTGTCGGCGCCGCGCTGACCGGCAACGTGGTGTCCGACAGCGGCATTCATGGCATGGAGTTCAACAACGACGGCTACTACACCGGCAGTGCCACTCAGACGGTGTCCATCACCGGCGGCAGCATCACCAACTCGGTTGGCGACGGCCTGAGCGCCACCAACACAGCCAATGGCTTTGGCGGCACGCAGACTCAGGACATCACCATAAGTGGCCTGACCGTTAGCGGTTCGGGCGAGGACGGTCTGGACCTGAATAACGTGGCTGAGGATTACGGCACCGCCAACCAGACCATCGATATCTCCGGCAGCACCCTGTCGGGCAACATCAGCGATGGTGTGGAGATCGAGAACGACGCCTTTGACTTCGGCGATGCGAACCAGTACGTCACCATCACTACGACCACCGCCAGTGGCAACAGCGATGATGGCTTCGACATCCGTAACGCCAGCGAAAGCTACGGCAGTGCCTACCAGACGGTCAGTCTGGGCGGCACCGCCAGCGGTAATGGTGACAACGGGGTAGAGCTGAGCAATTCGGCTGACGACTTCAGCGCTGCCTATCAGCAGGTCGACATCGGATCGTTTACCTTCACCGACAATGGCACTGGCCTGACGGCCCTGAACAGCGCGACCGGTTACGGGTCCGCCAACCAGGACGTCAGCCTGTACGACAATGGTCTGGTGTCCTTCACCGGCACCACCGGGCGTACCATCGACATCCAGAATAACGCTACCAGTGGTGTCTACTACGGTGCTTCGGCCACTCAGGTGGTCAATCTGGAAGACATTGTTGGGGTGGACGAGGACGATGGCATCACCGCCAACGGGGTGAGCAGCCAGACCATCACCCTGCCCGACGGGGACGTCAACATCGATACTCCCATCCCGTAAGCGGGGCTGGGCCGAGCCCTCTAAAGGGCGCCTCGGGAAACCGGGGCGCCCTTTTTTATGACGCTGGGGGCGAGGATTTATTGCACCGCGCTGCACGCATCCTGTGGCGGGACGTTCGTAGGATGGGTGGAAGCCAATGGGTCGTAAGCCATCATTCGCAGCGGCGGCGGACGATCAGGTCATACCAACACGAACTAGGGTGCGACCGGTTCCCGCATGCGTAAAGCGCGCG
>CAZZHF010000048.1:0-12444 GCA_964653545.1 uncultured Gammaproteobacteria bacterium
CTTCAAAAATGGGGGCGGCTCCACGGTGTACGAAGCGTCTTGGCTTTCCTTGCAACAGTGATTATGTTGGGGAAGGTACTTGGGGTCTAACTTCAGTCCTAGCGGGAAGCGCGCCGCTCACCATAACGTTACCTTCTATGAACCATAAAGTTAAACTGTGCGTGAAAATCTGGAATGAAACACGGACAGCTTACTTCCGCGGCGAGACCGACATATCACTGCCATTCGTACCCACGTTGGGGATAAAACTACGCTTTGAAGGTGTCTCTGATACCCTCGTAATAAAGGAAATCGTTTGGTCTATGCAGGAAAATTTCTTTGAATGTTTTATTGAACCTGATTGCACATGCGTATTTGATTTAGGTGATGACGTACAAGAATTGAGTGACGCATTAGATCCATTGAAGAATCTCAAGAAAAAGGGATGGAGTGGATTGAATGAAATTTGGCGAGGCGTCTGATCTATGTAATATTAAGGGGGTCGAGTTTGACGTGCTAAAGCGCGCGTCGCATCCTGTTCGTTGAGCGAAACGGAGAGAACATGACCGTTGAAAAGATAATGAGCACAATCCTCGTCACGGTCGAAATGGACGATACGCTCGGGACAATCAAGGAAATATTCGACCATAGTAAATTTCATCATCTGCTAGTGATCGAATCCGGAAAGCTTTTTGGGGTAATCTCGGATAGAGATCTCTTGAAAGCACTGAGCCCATACATCGGAACTCGCTCCGAGACAGCCAGGGATCTGGCGAGCCTGAATAAAAAAGCCCATCAGATAATGACAAGAACACCAATCACGCTGCCACAAAATTCCCAGATCGACGATGCCATAGCAATTTTCCTCAATAACACCCTCTCCTGCATACCCGTTGTCGATTCCGAGCGTGCTCCGGTTGGGATAATAAGCTGGCGGGATATCCTGAAGTCATTGTCATCACCGAACGGTCAACCCGCCAAAAGCTGGTAGTCACCCAGAGTCGCTAAAGTCGGGTTTTCCCGGTACACCGACGGACAACTCACCCCAGATCATCCCTTTTTTTGGCAGCGCGTGGACCCGGCACGCTATGCTGTGGCGCTAACCTCTTTATCACCCCCCCCAACAGGAGCAACCCCGCATGACCGAGACAGCGCCCTACGTTCCGCCCAAGGTCTGGAAATGGAAAGCCGGGGGCGAGGGCAGATTCGCCAACATCAACCGGCCAATTTCCGGGGCCACGCACGACAAGGAATTGCCCATTGGCAGGCATCCACTGCAACTGTATTCGCTGGCGACCCCCAACGGGGTCAAGGTCACAATCCTGCTGGAAGAACTGCTGGCGCTGGGCAAGCGGGAAGCCGAGTACGACGCGCACCTGATCAAAATCATGGAAGGCGACCAGTTCGGTAGCGGTTTTGTGGCCGTTAACCCCAACTCCAAGATCCCGGCCCTGGTGGACAGAAGCACCTCCCCACCGACGCGGGTGTTTGAATCCGGGGCCATCCTCGTTTACCTGGCCGAGAAATTCGATGCGTTTTTGCCCAAGGAGCCATCCGCGCGGGCGGAATGCATGTCCTGGTTGTTCTGGCAGATAGGCAGCGCACCTTACCTTGGCGGTGGCTTCGGGCATTTTTATGCCTACGCGCCCGAGAAGATCGAATACTGCATTGACCGCTTCACCATGGAGGTCAAGCGCCTGCTGGATGTGCTGGATCGCAACCTTGCCGTACGGCGTTATCTGTGTGGTGATGAATACACTATTGCCGATATGGCCAACTATGCCTGGTTCGGTACCTTGGTGCTGGGCACGATTTACGAGGCACAGGAGTTCCTCGACGTGCCGTCGTACACCCATGTGGTGCGATGGGCGTCCGAAATCCAGGCCCGTCCCGCCGTGCAACGGGGTCGGCGCGTTAACCGGACCTGGGGACCAGAGCCCGAACAGTTGCCCGAACGCCACGACGCAGGTGATTTCGATCGCCCTGCGGCGGGCTAGGGTCTGGACTACTACCGATACGCGACACGCGGGAAAGCGGCCCCACCGGTCACGATGCATACGCGTGCTAGGCTACCGGCCCTGGGCCGTTCGGCCTTTTACTTAGCATCGTTCTCGCTCACGAAAGCCCTGTTTGGAGCTGGAGGAAACGCATGAAGATCGAAACGCTTACGCCGGGCGACAGCGGCCCCATCGATTTTGCGTCGTTTGTTGAACACCAGCCCGAACTGGGCACGGCCAGAATTAAAAGAATGGCCAATATCAGCCCCGAAATATTCGACATGGAGATGCGCTACATCTTCGAGGGGAACTGGATCTATCTGTGCCACGAAAGCCAAATCCCCAACCCGGGCGATTTCTTTACCACGACCATGGGCCGGCAGCCGGTGGTGGTTATTCGGAACACCGCAGGCAAAATCAATGGCTTCCTGAATGCCTGCACCCATAAGGGCTCGACCCTGTGCCGTACCCAAACCGGCTCCAAGCCCAAGGGGTTCGCCTGCTCCTACCACGACTGGTGTTTTGACCTGGATGGCAAGCTTCAATACATGCCCAGGCGGGACGAGGGCTATCCGGCTTCATTCGACACCTCCCGCTACGACCTCGCGGCCATCGCCAAGGTAGACAGCTATGGCGGGTTCGTTTTTGGCAGCCTGAACCCCGAGGTACCGAGCCTTCGGCAGCATCTAGGCGACCTCACCGAGGTCATCGACATGCTGACCGATCAGTGTGAGGACGGATTCGAGGTCATTCGCGGCACCAACACATGCATCTACCGCGGAAACTGGAAGCTGCTGATCGAGAACGGTGGCGGTGACGGGCTGCACCTGGCGGTGGTGCACAAGACCCTGATCCGCGTGGTGCAGATGCGTGACGAGGAGCTGACCAAAGGCCGGACCAAGGCCGCAAAGATGGTGCGCATCGATGAGTTGAACAACGCCGACACCGCCAGCAACGTCTACGCGATGCAAAATGGCCACACGCTGATGCAGTCCGATTTGCCCAACCCCGAGGACCGGCCGGCTTTTGTCCGGCATCAGGAGTTCGTCGAAAAGTATGGCGACGAACGGGCGCGCTGGATGACCTCAAAGGTCCGTCAGGCCTGCATTTACCCGAACCTGTTCATCATGGATCAGCTGGCATCGCTGATCCGCTTCGTCAGGCCCATAGCCGTGGATCAGACCGAAGTCAGCTACTGGTGCATCGCGCCGAAGGGAGAACCCCGCCACCTGCGGGTAAAGCGGATGAAGCAGTTCATGGATTTCTTCTCGGTCGCCGGTCTCGGCGGCCCGGACGACAACCACGAGTTCGAACAGTGTCAGCTGGGCGCCAGCGCGGCGTCGGCCCGCTGGAACGATGCCTCATTCGGCCTGCATACCGAATTTGATGGCCCGGATTCCACAGCCCGAGCGGTCGCTGTGAACGACGTCAAGCACGGCGGCCACATGGGCTACGAGGGGGGAACCATTCGGCAGTACAAGAACTGGATCAAGCTGATGCAGGAAGGACAGGCCCGGGAAATGGCCATGGGCCGGGACCACTGACCCCGGGGTTGCCCGCACCCGATGGATTAAAGCTGCCCTGGCTGTGGATTATCCCGGGCGGCTGATCGCTGCCCAGGCCCAGAGAACAAAATGACCGATAAAACTGCATTGCAAGTCGCCGTGGAACGCTTCATCTTCGACGAGGCGGCCATGGTGGATCAGGGCCGCTGGCAGGAATGGCTGGAGATGTACACCGAGGACATGGTCTATTGGGCGCCGTCCTGGGTCAGTGAAAACGAGCTGACCAGCGACCCGGAAGGCGAGGTCTCCATCATCTACATGAGCAGCCGCAAGGAGCTGGAGCACCGGATCTGGCGCTTCACCAGCGGGGAGTCGCCGGCGTCCTACCCACTGCCACGCACCAATCACATGATCAGCAACGTAAGAGTTCTTCAGGAAACCACCGACCGCGTGGTGGCCGCCTCAAACTGGCTGACCCAGTGCTATCGGAACAAAGAACAATTCCTGTACGGCGGGTATTACGAACATACCCTGGCGCGAACCCGGGACGGCTTCAAAATCAGTGCAAAAAAGGTGGTGCTGCTAAACGACGTGGTACTGGGCTACGTGGACGTCTATCACCTGTAGCGCCCCTCTAAGCGACACCCCTGGTCCGGGTCAGGAAACACAAGAACATGGCTGACCTTTCGCAATCGCTGCAATCACAACTCGACGCAAAGCCCCTGGCGCCCTTGCAGTGGCAGGTCGTCGTTTTGTGCTGGCTGGTCAACATTCTGGACGGCTTCGACCTGCTGGCCATTTCCTTCGCGGCGCCATCGATCGCCAAGACCTGGATGCTGAACCCGCAAACACTGGGCATCGTTTTCAGCAGCGGACTGGTCGGCATGACCGTCGGCTCCCTGCTGCTGGGTCCGGCGGCCGATCGCATCGGCCGGCGGCGGATGATCATTCTGGCGACCACAGTGCTTGGCCTGAGCACGCTGGCGACTGCCGCCGCGACCAGCGTCGGTCAGTTATTGCTGCTTCGCTGCATCACCGGAATTGCCATCGGCGCCCTCCTCCCAAGCCTCAACACCCTGGTGGCCGAGTACACGCCGGATCGGCGCAGAAACCTCGCCATTAGCTTTATGCACCTGGGTTATCCGATCGGGGGCATCGCCGGGGGATTCATTGCCAGTCAACTCATTCCCACCGCCGGCTGGGAAGCGCTGTTTTTGGTCGGCGGACTGTTCACCCTGGCGACCGTGCCGGTGCTGCTGCTGGGCCTGCCAGAGTCGCTGCAATACCTGCTGCCCAAAGATCAGCCCAGGGCGCGGGCGGCGGCCGACAGAATCGCCGCGCGCCTGGGCATTGACCTGCAAGCAGCGCGGGCGCAGCCGCCTGCAATCAGCGCCAGCGGCTTCAGGGACGTGCTGCGCGGCCCATGGCTGGCGCCGGGCATAGCCCTGTGGACGTGCTTTTTTCTGGGCAACCTGACCTTGTACTTTCTGCTCAACTGGACCCCCACGGTATTGGTCGAAGCGGGGCTGAGCAGCGAAAAAGCCATTCGCGCCGGGATGATGCTCAACCTGGGCGGTGGCATCGGCATGCTGACTCTGGGCTATCTGTCCGCGCGCTGGTCGATGTATCGCATGATGAGCGGCTTTTTTGTCATGGGCGGCCTGTTCATCATTGCCCTCGGCCAGGTAACGCGAGCCGTCGACCTGTTGTTCGGGCTAACCATCCTGGCCGGCTTTTTTTCCCTGGGCGGGCTCATTGGTCTGTATTCGCTGGCGGCCCGGCTGTATCCGGATGCAAGCCGCGCCACCGGCATCGGGCTGGCGCTTGGCGCCGGACGCTTCGGCGCCATCCTCGGGCCGTACGCAGGCGGCGTGCTGATCAGCCTGGGCTGGCCGATGGGCCGTTATTTCGCCCTGCTGGCACTGCCGCTGATTGCGGTGGCAGCGATTCTGTGGCGCGTGCGGCCACCGTCCGGGGTAGCGGCCCGGCTGACCGCGAAAAGCGCTGAATAAATCGATCCGGGATTTGCCGGCACCCACCACGCGCGGGCATCGACGAAGTTTCGGCGATAATTGCGCGCATGATTCGCCTACAACAACTCACTCTTGTACGCGGCACCAAGTCTTTACTGGACAGTGCCGACCTTACCCTGAACCCCGGCGAGAAAGTTGGCCTCATTGGCGCCAACGGGTCCGGAAAATCCAGCCTGTTCGCGCTGCTGCGCGGCGAGTTGACGGCTGACGGCGGGGAGGTCGATTTCCCCGCCACCTGGCGCATTGCCCATGTCGCCCAGGAAACCCCAGCCCTGGACCGCCCGGCGCTGGAGTACGCCATCGACGGCGACGCGACCCTGCGCCAGCTGGAATGCCAACTTGCGGATGCCGAGCTCGCCCACGATGGGCAACGCATCGGCTACCTGCATGCCGCCCTGGCCGACGCCGATGCCTACACCGTGCGATCGCGCGCCGAGATCCTGCTCGCGGGCCTGGGATTTCGCCACGCGCAGATGCAGGAGCCGGTCGCCAGCTTCTCCGGCGGCTGGCGCATGCGTCTGAACCTGGCCCAGGCGCTGATGAGCCCGTCCGACCTGCTGCTGCTGGACGAACCCACCAATCACCTCGACCTGGACGCCATCCTGTGGCTGGAAGACTGGCTCAAGCGCTACGCCGGCACGCTGATCATCATTTCGCATGACCGCGATTTTCTGGACGGCATCACCAACTTCATTGCCCACCTGAGCGAGACCAAACTCAAGCGCTACGGCGGCAACTACTCGGCATTCGAAAAGCAGCGCGCCATCAACCTGGCGGTCGGCCAGGCCTCGTTCGAAAAACAATCGCGCGAACGCGCGCACCTGAAATCCTTCATCGACCGCTTCAAGGCCAAAGCCAGCAAGGCCAGGCAGGCCCAGTCACGCATGAAGATGCTGGCCAAGATGGAAGAACTTGCCCCCATCCACGCCGCCGCGGCATTCAGTTTCGAGTTCCGCGAACCGGAACGGGCACCCAATCCGCTACTGGTGCTGGAAGACGTCGCTGCCGGTTACCCGCCCGAGGTCTCGGGCAAACCCGCCAAAGTCATCCTGTCGCGCCTGAATCTGGTCCTGCAGGCCGAGCAGCGCATCGGCCTGCTCGGCATAAACGGCGCCGGCAAATCGACGCTGATCAAAACCCTGGTTGGCGACCTGCCGGCGTTGTCCGGCAGCGTCAACCACAGCAAAGGCCTGTCCATCGGCTACTTCGCCCAGCACCAGGTGGAGATGCTGCGCCACGATCAGACCCCTCTGTGGCACCTGGGCAAGCTGGCCCCGAACGTTCGCGAACAACAATTGCGCAGCTTCCTGGGCGGCTTCAATTTCATCGGCGAAATGGCAATGACACCGATCGACACCTTCTCCGGGGGCGAGAAGGCGCGCCTGGCGCTGGCGCTGATCGTATGGCAACGCCCCAACCTGCTGGTGCTGGACGAACCCACCAACCATCTTGACCTCGAAACCCGCGAGGCCCTGACCGTGGCCCTGGCACAGTTCGAGGGCACGCTGGTGCTGGTATCGCACGACCGCCACCTGCTGCGCGCCAGCACCGAGGAATTCCTGATCGTCGCCGACGGAAGCCTTAAACCGTTCGACGGCGACCTCGACGACTACCGCGACTGGCTGTTCAAGACCAAGCTCGGAAAACGGGCCTTAGTGGAGCCCGCGGTGGCTCTCGCACCGGTCGATCGCAAGGCTCAGAAACGCCAGGGCGCCGCAGCGCGGCAGCACCTGTCCGACCAGAGAAAGCCCATCGAAGCGCGCATCAAGCGCCTGGAAACACAGATTCAGCGCCACACCACCCGCGCCACGGAACTGGAATCCCTGCTCAGCAACCCGTCCCTTTACGACGAGAGCCAGAAAGAAACGCTCAAGGCTCACCTGTTCGAGCAAGCCACCCAGGTCAAGGAACTCAAACAGCTGGAAGCCGAATGGCTGGAACAGCAGGCAGCGCTGGAAAGCATCACCGCTTGAGGGGCACCGGGGAGATCCGACACCGATCTGTGCCGGGCGGCACCTGGCACCCGCCGCGCCGTCGACGCCAGCGGCAACCGCCTACACGCTGAACACGTCGAGCTGGCGCGGGATGATGTCGTTGTTGATGACGATTTTCTTGCTCCGGATGCCAAAGCCGTCGCCACGTGGCGACAGCGCATACGCGTAGTGGCCAAAGAAGAAATCGACGCGCTTCTCGTCGTGCTTGAAGGCGTTGACCTGGAAATTGGCGGTCGCCAACAGACACTCGCCGTCCTGGCCCGCCAGGCGCACATTGCTGACCATATGCGTCGTGCGCGGCATGCGCAGCAGCGAGGACGACAGGCCGGAGCGGATTCGCCAGACGCGTTCGTCGAGCCGCGGCCGGCCATGCAGAAAAATCAGCGACAACTGGGCCTCGGGATCTTCGGTCAGCACGTCATCATCGTCCCAGGCCGGCACCCAGAACACGCAGTCCTCGTCGTACAGGGCCAGCCAGTCGTCCCAGCGGCGCTGGTCCAGACACGCGGCCTCGTCCAGCAGGCAGTCGGTCACCCGCGCCAGCAGTTGCACATCGATCGCCATGTCAGGCGACCTCGCGGGTTTGCCGGGCGTCCCGCTCCAGGCCGCGCGTGAGCATGCCCAGCCAATGCCGATACTCGCCGTGGTAGAGCGATTCGTCGGCCGCGTCGGGGGCGCTCACCCGCGCCCCGATGCCAATCTCCGCGGCCAGACTGTCCGGGCCGGCGACGCGCCGTGTCATGCCCCGATCGAAGTCCTGCCACTGCGCGTTACGCCCGTAGTAGCCGGACTGGCAGGCGTCGAACTCGGTCAGGTCGTCCGGCGTGGCCAGACCGCTGGCGCTGTAGAAATCCTCGTACTGACGCAGACGGCGGCTGCGCTGCTCCGCCGATTCGCCCTTCATGGCGATGCATTTGACGGTGACCTCGGTCTCGTCCTGCGACAGCGGTCGCCAGGAGCGTACCTGGGTCGATATACCGTCGAACAGGATCACGTTCGGGTAGATCAGCACCTGGCGCAGACGCGCCGCCATCCAGCGCGCCCGCGCCTCGCCGTGGCGCTCGACCAGGCTGTCGTACTGCATGCCGGCGGCCCGATCACGGTAATTGGCCACATCAAACCAGATAACGACGTGGCCATTGCCAAGGTCGTAGTTGCCGCTGTTTGCTTCCGGGTTCAGCACATCGATGGCTTTGACGTCATCCTCGCCCTGCGCCTCGACCACTTTCCTGCCGCGCAGCGCGGCCAGACGGAAGTAGGACGTGTGCACCGGGTCCACGTGATAGCCGTCGACGCCGTTCTCGGCCTGCATCTTCCAGTTGCCGTGATGGGTGTAGACCGACTGGCCTTGCAGGATTTCCAGGCCACTCGGCGACTGGTCGGCGAACAGGTCCAGAAAAATCGCCGCCCCGGCCAGGTGCTCCTTTAGCGGCAATACGTCGGCGTTCAGGCTGGCGAAGATGAAGCCGCGATAGGACTCGACCCGCGGCACTGGCGTCAGGCCGTGACCCGCCTTGTTGAAATGCGCCGGGTAGGCACCGCCGGCCTCGTTTTTTATGTCCAGCAGCGTGCCGTTATTACTGAACACCCAACCGTGATAGGGGCAGGTCCACAGCTTGGCGTTGCCTTTGCGCTTGCGGCACACGTTGGCGCCGCGGTGGCTGCACGCGTTCACAAAGCCGCGCAGCCGGCCATCGTTGTCGCGGTTGATGATGACCGGCTGGCGACCCATCACTGTGGTCAGGTAATCGCCCGGATTGGGCAGCTCGCTGTCGTGCGCTACATAAATCCAGTTGCCTTCGTAGATGTGCTTCAGCTCAGCCTCGTAAATGTCGGGGTCGGTATAGATCGAGCGGTGAACCTTGAAGGTTTCACCGGGCTTGTCGACGATACGCCAACGAAGGTCTTCCGATCGCATGGGGTTGCTCCTGGCAGTTTGCGGCGGGCGACAACAGCGCACCGCCGGGGGCGATATCCGGCAGTTGCATGGTGGCAGGGCGAAACGGCCGGCTATTGACCGGCGTCAAGCGAGCTTGGAGCACCAAACCGTCCGGTCGGTAGGCCCGGCTTTACAAGTGTTTGGCAGCCAGCTAACGTGCCTGTTTCAGGGTTGTCTGGTTGCGTCGCCGATCCCGGCTGCGTGCCAAATACGGTCAGGATAGCTTGGCGGCAGAAGAACGACCGCGCGTCAGCACGCGCATGTCATGTACCGCCTGCGAGCTGGCCACGACCACATAGATCGAAAGGAGTCGGATTATGAATAAACCTGTAGATTACAAAGACTTGGCGCAGGTTGACCGTACCCACATCAGTCTGTACACCGACCCCTCGGTTTTGCAGGACGAACTTGAGCGCATCTTCTATCGTTCATGGGTATACGTAGCCCATGAAAGCGAGCTGCCCAATCCGGGCGACTACAAAACCACGTTCATCGGCCTGGTGCCGGTCATCGTCAGCCGCGACATGGCCGGCAAGGTGCATGTGCTGGTCAACCGCTGCATGCACCGCGGCGCCACCGTGTGCGCCACCGAAAAGGGCCACGTCAAGAGCTTTACCTGCCCCTACCACGGCTGGGAATTCGGACTCGACGGCTCGCTGACGGCGATCGCCATGCCGCGCGGCTACAACCCG
Source organism: uncultured Gammaproteobacteria bacterium (assembly GCA_964653545.1). GTDB lineage: Bacteria > Pseudomonadota > Gammaproteobacteria > Immundisolibacterales > Immundisolibacteraceae > Immundisolibacter. Next base: position 10,140 of record CAZZHF010000048.1, read on the forward strand.
GGCGAGCTCGACAAGGAATCGCTGAACATGGTTTCGGCGGTTCGGGTGGACAGCTACCGCGGCATCATCTTCGCCAGCCTGCTGGCTGAACCGGACATCTCGCTGACCGACAAGCTCAGCGGCGTGAAGGAGTACATCGACCTGTACATGGATTTCTCGCCGGTGGGCGAAATCCTGGTCGGCAACAGCGGTGTGTCGAAGCACCTGTACAAGGGCAACTGGAAGATCCAGGTCGAGGGCAGCGTCGAGGGTTACCACGCACCAGTCACGCACGCCACCGCCTTCGACGTGATGATTCGCAAGATGGGTTTCCCGGGTAATTATCAGGACCAGCCCCTGCATGGCATCGACGGCGGCCACGGCAACAACGTGCTGGAGGTGTACCGCATGCCAGACGAAGCAGTGCACAAGCGCTGGGGGCCGGAGTTCATCGACCTGCTGACGCAGGCACACGGCCGCGAACGGGCCATGGAAGTGCTGCGCACGCGTTTCAACATGGTGCTGTTTCCCAATTTTGCGATTCTGGAGTACCAGTTCCGCGTCATCCGGCCGATCGAGCCGGAACTGACCGAGGTGCGCCTGTACCACACCACCCTGAAGGGTGTGCCACCGCAGATCAATACGCGCCGCGTGCGCGAGCACGAGTTCTTCTACGGCCCGGCCTCGTTCGGCGGTCCGGACGATTACGCCGTGTTCGACCGCATGGGTGCCGGCTACCACGCGCGCATGGCGCCATGGGTGTACCTGAATCGCGGCTATCTGTCGGAAACCACGGACGATCATGGTCGCCGTGTCGGCGGTCATACGCAGGAAACCCAGCAGCGGGCACCGTATTACGAGTACCGGCGGCTGATGGCCAAGGCCGGGGCATGAGCATGGATCGCAATGCCGCAGAGGCGTTTCTGATCGAGGAAGCGCGCCTGATAGACGAGAAGCGCTGGCGTGACTGGCAAAAGCTGTTCAGCACCGACGCGCTGTACTGGATTCCGTCCAACCGGCTGGATGCCGATCCCTTGCAGCACGTGTCGTTCGTGTACGACGACATGGAGTTGCTCAACGAACGCCTGATCCGTCTGGAAAGCGAGTTCTGCTTCGCACAGGCGGTGCCGTCGAGCACCCTGCACCAGATCAGCAACATCGCCATTGCGCCGGGCGAGCAGGACGGCGAAATCGCCGTGCGCTCGAACCAGGTGATCTACGAGTTCAAGAACAACTCGCAGCGGCGCCTGGAGCCGCTCAATATATTTCCGGCCTTTTGTGAACATATCCTGCGACGTGCCGATACAGGCGTGTGGCAAATGCGCTACAAGAAGGTTGGCCTGCTCAACTGTGATGCCGAGATCACCAACCTGACCTTCCTGCTTTGAGTACGGCGCCGAATAAATCCTTCCAGGATTTCTCAGCGCACGCTGTGCCCGGTACAGGCTCGGACGCAGCTTGGCCGAATCGAGCCTTTCGGTGCTTGATTCGCAGCGGGCCGTCCCTGGCCCACGCAAGACGCTGAACAGTTCAGCGTCTTCTTAACAAGCCATGTTCATGAGGTCGCCATGAAAAACGAAGGCACGTTCAACATCGAAGCCGCGGACGGTTTTCCGTTCTCGCGCGACAGCAAGGACTTCAAGGCCGGCGTTGCGCTGATGCGCAAAGTGCTGGGCATGGAGGAAGCCAGCCAGATCGAATCGCTGATCGACAACCCCCTGTTCGGCAACGAGATCGGCTACCTGTTCTCCAAGACCTGGGGCGCGCTGTACGCGCGCGACAACCTGCCTTTACGCGACCGCGCCATGCTGCTGATGGGCAGCGATCTGGCGCTCGGGCGCGAGGGGCCGCTCAAGGACCATATGCGCGTCGCGTTGCACGCCGGCGTCAGTCCGCCGCAGATAATTGAGGCGCTGTTGCAGTCCATGTTCTACATTGGCGCTCCGGGCATGGTGCTCGGTCTGAAAGTCGCCAGCGAGGTGCTGGCACCGCACATGGAAGCGATGAAGAACGCGCCCGCTATTCCGCAACAGATAAAGGAGGGGACGATGATCAACGATCTTGGCGTACGACTTGGGCCCATCAACCACGTGGCGATGGCAGTGAAGGATTGGGAGAAAACCGCCCGCGGCTTCGGCAGCCTGATGGGCCTGAAGACCTGGCGCAAGATGGAAATCCCGTCCGCCATCATGGAAAAAGCCGAGTACTACGGCAAGCCGTGTGAGTTCGTGTGGATTTCCGCCTTTGCCAAGCTGGGCGACACGCTGATCGAACTGTGCCAACCGGTTTCCGGGCAGACCATTTTTGGCGATTTCGTCAACGCCTC
>CAZZHF010000049.1:0-2314 GCA_964653545.1 uncultured Gammaproteobacteria bacterium
TAGCCACTATCCTTGAAGAGTGTAATCAATCTGCTGCGTGAAGACGGACGACGGGGCTATTCAGGCCGCAATGTTGGTTCGAGTTGACGTTTCATCTGCCATTGAGCATGATCGGCGGGCAGTGTTCATTGACCGTCTAGCCACTGCACCACGGAACCGTGACGGTCTGGTCGAGATTGTGTCCGGTGTGCCTGTCGGAGCCAAGGTGGCTCTGGACGGCGCCGGTTTTCTGAGCGACGGTGCCCTGGTCCGGGTGCAGGACGGTGGTTCATGAGCCTGCCAGAGCTTTCCATCAACCGCCATGTGCTGGCGTACATGCTCAGCGGCGTCATCATCCTGTTCGGACTGGTGGCCTACCGCAGCCTGGGCGTGGATCGCTTCCCGCACATCGATTTTCCGATCATTTCGGTGACCACCACGCAGCGCGGCGCCAACCCCGAGATCGTCGACGCCAGCATCACCAACATCATCGAGCGCAAGATCAACAGCGTGCCGGGCATCGACTACATCCAGTCGAGCTCCACGCCGGGCGTGTCGCAGGTCATCGTCACTTTCAAGCTGCAGAAGGACATCGACGTCGCCTTCCAGGAGGTGCAGTCCAAGATCAGTCAGGTGGTCTCCGAATTGCCGGAGGATGCCGACCCACCGGTGGTGTTCAAGGTCGATGCCGATGCCTCGCCGATCCTGTGGTTGCATATCCAGGGCGACCGCACGCTGCAGCAGCTGAATACCTTTGTCGCCAATACCCTGCGTCGGCAGATCGAGACCATCAGTGGCGTCGGTGACATCCGCATCGGTGGCCTGCGCGAGCGCAACATCCGGGTCGAGGTTCATCCCGACCGCCTGAGCGCGCATGGCCTGACGGTGCAGGACGTGCTGACCGCGTTTCGCAACGAACACCTGATGTTGCCCGGGGGCTTCGTCACCTCGCACACGCAGGAGCGCTTACTCAAGCTTGACCTGGAGTATCACAACCCGCGCCAGCTCGAAAACATGGTTGTTGGTTACCGGGATGGCGCCGAAATTCGTCTGTCGCAGGTCGCCGAGGTGGTTGATGGCATGGCCGATTACCGCCGGCTGGCCCGGCGCAATGGCAAACCGGTGGTCGGCATGGGGATCGTCAAGGTCACCGGTGCCAACACAGTGGCCATCGTCGATGAGGTCAAGGAGCGTTTGGCCACGGAAATCGGTCCGCAGTTGCCGGCGGGAATCGAGGTGCTACAGGGGACCGACAACTCGCTGTTCATCACCCAGATGGTGGATGCGCTCAAGGAGCATCTGATCGCCGGCACGCTGCTGGCCGGTGTGGTGGTACTGCTGTTCCTGCGCAGCCTGCGCGCCACGCTGATTATTGCCGCGGCGATTCCGGTGTCATTGCTGGGCGCCATCGCCATGATGTATGTGCTGGATTACACCTTTAATTCCATGACCCTGCTGGCGCTGTTGCTACTGGTCGGGGTGGTGGTGGACGACGCGATCGTGGTGCTTGAGAACATCCACCGTCATCGCGAGCATATCGATCCCGACCCGCGCAGCGCGGCGGTGGAGGGCACCAAGCAGGTGATGTTCGCGGTGCTGGCCGCGACTTTGTCGCTGGTTGCCATTTTCGTGCCGGTGGCGTTCATGAGTGGCATGGTGGGCCGGTTTTTCGCGGCCTTCTCGGTGGTCGTGGTATGCGGCGTACTGGTGTCCTGGTTCGTGTCGCTGACGCTGACGCCGATGCTGTGTTCACGCTACCTCGACGTCAGCGCCCGCCATGGCCGGCTGTACGGGACTTTCGGCCGCTTTTTCGAGCGCATGGAAGTGGCTTATCGGCGGCTGCTCGATGTCAGTCTGCGGCGCCGCTGGGGAGTGGTCGCGGTGACCGCGCTGATCGTTGCCAGCAGCGGTTACTTCTTCGGCGCGCTGGGCAAGGAGTTCGTGCCGGATCAGGACGAAGGCCGTTTCATGGTGATTTTCAAGACCCCGCTTGGGTCCAGCGTCGAGTACACCAGCTCGCGCATGAAGCTGATCGAGGATGTGCTCAGCGCTGAGCCCCTGGTGGAATACGCCTTCGGCGCGGTGGGTCTGTTCACTACCGCCCAGGCCAACGAGGGCATGGTGTTCGTGACCATGAAGCCGCTTGCCGAGCGGGACATCAGCCAGCACGAGATGCTCATGAAGCTGCGGCCGAAGTTCGCCGCGTTGCCTGGCGTGCGCGCATTCGCGGTGCCGACGCCGGCCATTGGCGGGCAGCGCGGCGAGAAGCTGCAGTTCGCGGTACGTGGTCCGAACCTGCACAAGGTCGGGCAGTACGCCGAACAAATGCGCCAGC
>CAZZHF010000049.1:2324-12200 GCA_964653545.1 uncultured Gammaproteobacteria bacterium
AGATCCCGGGATTCGGGTTCATCGATCTGGACCTGTTGCTGGATATGCCGGAACTGAGGATCGACATTGACCGCTCGCGCGCCGCTGTGCTCGGCCTGTCCAGTCGCGATGTGGCGCTGGCCGCCAATGTGCTGTCCGGTGGTATGGATATCGCCAAATGGAACGACGAACCGGGTGACGGCGAGCGTTACGACGTGCGCCTGAAAGCGCCGGACGGTACCTTCCGGACATCGGCGGACCTGAGCAAGATTTTCCTGCGCGCGGCGGACGGACAACTGGTGCGTCTGGATTCGGTGGCGAGCTTTGTCGAGAAGCCAGGGCCGGCGCGTATCGATCGCTTCGACCTGCAATACGCGGCGCGTTTCTACAACAATCCCGACCTGCCGCTCAGCGAAGCGGTGGATCATGTGCAGCGGGTGGCGGCGGAGGTCATTCCGCTGGGTTATTCGATCAAGTTGCTCGGTTCGGCGCGGGAGTTCTCGCAGACCATGGGCTACGTCGCCACCGCCTTCGTGCTGGCCTTGGTGATGCTGTACATGGTTCTGGCCAGCCAGTTTGACTCGTTCCTGCAACCACTGATCATCATGGTGGCGCAGCCGCTGGCCATGGTCGGGGGCCTGGCCGGCTTGTGGCTGACCGGCCATACGCTGAATGTCTATTCGATGATCGGGATGGTGTTACTGGTGGGTCTGGTGGCGAAAAACTCCATCCTGCTGGTGGACCTGACCAATCAGGCGCGCGCCGAGGGCAAAAGTATCAGTGAGGCGCTGCGCGAAGCGTGTCCGATTCGCCTGCGGCCGGTATTGATGACTTCATTGACTGTGATTTTGGCCATGATGCCGGCCGCTTTCGGCGTTGGCGCCGGTTCGGACACCAACGGTCCGCTGGCGGTCGTGGTCATCGGCGGCATGGTGTCATCGACGCTGCTCACACTGGTTGTGGTGCCGGCGGTGTATTCACTGGTCGAGAATGGTTTGTTGCGCTGGCGCCCGCGGCGGGCGGCGGGCGAGGCCGCCGCGGCGTGAGTAAAGGTCATTGGCCGGTCCCGCCGCCGCCCAGCCGGGCAGTGCCCTTGCCTGGCCAACAGCCAACCCTGCCGGGTCAGGATCCCGATACCCCGGTCCGGGTGCAGGCGATTGTGGACAGCCCGAGCTACCGCATCGCCGATCAGGATGCCGATTTCCTGAGTCTGGAAGATACCCGCGGCCTGCGTCTGCACGTGGATTATCTGAAACCCGAGCTGCTGCTGCGGGAGCATGGCATTCGCCACACCATCGTGGTGTTCGGCGGCACGCGCATCAGTGAGCCGGCGGCTGCGGCGCGGGAAGTGGCGGCCTGCCGCGCCGCGCTGGCGGCCGACCCTGGCAGACCCGAGTGCCAGCGCGCGCTGGAAATAGCCGAAAGGCGTGCCGCCAAAAGTCATTATTACGACGTGGCGCGTGAGCTCGGTCGGCTGGTGGGGAATTCCGGTGACGGCCCGCGGGATTGCGGCGTGGTGGTTATGACCGGCGGTGGCCCGGGCATCATGGAGGCGGCCAACCGCGGTGCCTTCGATGTCGGCGCCGAGTCCGTGGGCCTTAACATCAAGCTGCCGCGCGAGCAGTTCCCGAACTCCTACATCACCCCGCAGCTGTGTTTCCACTTCCATTACTTTGCGATGCGCAAGCTGCATTTTCTGCAACGGGCGCGGGCGTTGGTGGCGTTTCCCGGTGGTTACGGCACTCTGGACGAGCTGTTCGAGACCCTGACCCTGGTGCAGACCCGCAAGATCCAGCCGGTGCCGGTGGTGCTGGTCGGCGAGGATTACTGGCGACGGGCGGTCGACTTCGATTTTCTGGTTGAAGAGGGTGTCATTGATCCCGAGGATCGTGATCTGTTCTGGTACGCCGAGACCGCGCAGGAAGCCTGGGACGGCATCCAGGAGTGGCACCGCGCCAACGGCGGTGACCTGTTTCCCTGCGGCTGAGCACGGACGAAACCACGCCGCAGAGGCGGCGGATTGCCACCCGCGACACGCGTCAGGGTGTCGCGGGCAAGCTCAGCAGACTGCGTCGGCGGGCGTAGGCGAAATACACCACGGTGCCAATCAGCATCCACACCACGAAGCGCCACAACGTGGCCCCGCCCAGGCTGGAGATAAGGTAACCACAGGACAGGATGGCCAGAATCGGCGTCCAGGGCATGAACGGGGTGCGAAACGGTCGCGCCAGGTCAGGCTGGGCACGGCGCAGGTACAACACGGCCAGCGACACCATGATGAAGGCCGCCAGAGTGCCGACATTCACCAGCGCCGCCACCTCCTGCATGGGCACCAGTCCGGCGACCACCGCGATCAGCAGGCCGGTAATCAGCGTGGTTCGGGCCGGCGTGCGAAAACGCGGATGCACGTCCGAGAACACCTTCGGCAGCAGACCATCGCGAGACATGGCGTAAAACACCCGCGTCTGCCCGTACATCATCACCAACAAAACCGAAGTCAGTCCGGCCACCGCACCCACGGCGATGGCGGCGGCGGCAAAGCGCTCGCCGACCTGCGCCAAGGCAAAGGCCATCGGATCGGACACATTCAGCGAGGCGTAAGGGGCAATGCCGGTCAGCATTACCGTCACCGCGATGTAAATAACGGTACACAGCACCAGCGAAACAATGATGCCGATTGGCATGTCCCGCTGCGGGTTTCGCGCCTCCTCGGCGGCGGTCGACACGGCGTCAAAGCCGATATAGGCAAAAAAGATCAGCCCCGCGCCAGCCATGACCCCGGACCAGCCAAACGGCATGAACGGCTCCCAGTTCACCGGATCGACATGCGGCACGGCGGTGTACAGAAAGATACCGATGACCGCGAGTTTCAGCACCACGATGAGGCCGTTGGCAAGGCTGGTCTGACGCACCCCAAGTGCCAGCAGGCCGCTGACCAGCAACATGATGGAAAAGGCCGGCAGATTTATGATTCCGCCCTGTGTGGGTCCGTGCATAAGCGCCGTCGGCAGGCCCAGGCCGACACCCTCCAGCAAGCGCACGAAGTAGCCGGACCAGCCGATGGCGACCGTGGCGCAGGCAAGCGCGTACTCAAGCACCAGGTCCCAACCGATGATCCAGGCCGGCAGCTCGCCGAGCGTGACATAGGTGTAGGTGTAAGCGCTGCCCGACAACGGCACAGTGGACGCAAACTCGGCATAGACCAGCGCCGCGAACATGCAGGCAAAGGCGCCCACCACAAAGGATAGCGACAGCGCCGGTCCGGCCTTGGTCGCCGCGGCGACTCCGGTCAGCACGAAAATACCGGCGCCGATGATGGCGCCTACCCCCAGCAGGGTCAGATCCAGCCCGGACAGACTGCGCGCCAGGCCATGTTCGCCATCGGCCAGCGCCCGACCGATCAATTTCTTGCGCAGCAGGCTTTCGACCATTGTTCTTTTTCCCGTTGTGGTTGGACGGCTGACTGAGGCGTGCGTCGTTGGTCAATCGTGGCCGGGCGGAGGCATGGCCCCAGCCCCCATTCGTCGCGATGTGGTTCCCAGCAGGGTGGAGCGCAGGGAAGGGGGCAAGGTTGTGGTCGATTATAGGGATTTCGGGGGCAAGGTTCCGGGTGCCAAGCGCGCCTGCGCAAGAAGATCACCACGGCTTGGCGCAAAGCCGGGCCTGTGTGGGTCCTTTTCTTGCGCGCCGGCCAGGAGTTTTCCTAAGCGTCGTAGCTATGCAGCATGCGCCCGGCCCGCGCGTCCGAACGGTAGGCGCCGTTCTCGAACAGCACGGTGCCGTTGACGATAGTGGCGCGGATGCCGGTGGAGCGGGTGACGAAACGCCGACCGCCACCGGGCAGGTCGTTGGCCCATTCCTTGTCACCGTTGGCGACCGTGGCGGGGTCGAAGATGACCAGGTCCGCCGCCTTGCCGACTGCCAGCACGCCGCGGTCATGAATGCCGAAGAACCGCGCCGGGATGGAGGTGAGTTTCTGCACGCCTTGTTCCAGCGTCAGTGCACCGGTCTCGCGTACCCAGCGTTGCAGCAAATGGGTGCTGTAACCGGCGTCGCATAGCATATCCACATGCGCGCCGGCGTCCGACAGACCGATCAGCAGCCGGTCATCGGTAACCAGCGGGATGGTGTCGGCGGCGTCATAGTTCAGGGCCACCATGTCGAAGGTGGTACGCAGCTGGTCCTCGACCGCAATCTCGACCAGCATGTCCATCGGGTCGCGGCCGCGCTGGTCGGCCACTTCACGCAGGCTGCTGCCCTGCTTTGCCAGGGATTGTGCCTGGTCGCTGACGCCGTCGAGCACATAGAAACGACTCCAGATGTCCTTCCCGAAGGCCGGGATATTCCTAAGATCGTCGCGGAAGGACTGGCGAAATGCCGGGTCGGCGTAGCGCGCGAGTTTTTCCTCGCGCGACAGGCGCATTACCGGTTGCCAGGTCGGAAACACGCCAAGAATGTAGGGGTTGGCGAGGTTTAACTGAAAGCGCAACGGCCGGCAGGTGGTCTGCGGCACGGCCATGTCCCAGGACGTCAGATCAGCCACGGCTGACATGCGTTCTTCGTAGGAGCTCGGTTGCTCGGCAGCATTGACCACCGCCAGCCAGGTCACCGGTCGGGTGCTCTCGCGCACCAGCAATTCCAGGAATTCATGTTCTTCGGTGCTGACCACGCCGCCGAGCTTCAAGGTGAGTTCCACGTTGCCGCGGCCGGCCTGGCGCAGCACGCTGCACAGGGCGCGGTGCTCGTCGGCGCTGGCGTTGCGGCAGGCCACGGGCTTGCCCTGATAACCAACGTGTACGCCCTCGCGGGTGGTCGAGTAGCCAAAGGCGCCGGCTTCCATGGCACCCGCGAAGGCGGATGTCATGATTGCGATTTCGTCCGCATTGGCGGCGCGGCTGAGCGAGTCCGCTCCCATGGCGTAGTGGCGCAGCGGCGTCATTGCCACCAGCGGCGCCACGTTGATACCCAGGCCACGCCGGTCCATGGCACCCATATAGTCGCCGAAATGCTCCCACTGCCACTGGATGCCGGCCTCCATCACCTGCTGCGGGATGCCCTCGACGTTGACCAGGTCGCCCATCAGGAACTCGCGCATGTCGCTGCGTACCGGGGCCACGCCGACCCCGCAGTTGCCCATCACCACGGTGGTGACGCCGTGCTCGGCGGAGGGCGTGAGCAGGGCATCCCAGGCAATTTGCGCGTCGTAATGGGTGTGCGGGTCCACGAAACCGGGCGCCAGCACCTGCCCATCGGCGTCGATGATCTGGTGTGCCTCGCCGCTGTGTACGTCGCCCAGGGCAACGATGCGACCGTCCTTGACTGCCAGGCTGCCCGGGTAGGCCGGTGCGCCGGTGCCGTCGACGATACGGGCGTTGTGGATCAGCAGGTCATACATGGCGGCGGTTCCTAGATGTGATAGATGTCCATCACGGTCGGGATGAAGTCGTTCATCAGCGTGACGCGCTTGCGGGCAATCCGCCAGGCGTCGCCCTCGGGTACCAGACGGTGCTCGTAATGGCCGAAGAACGCGCCGTTTTTCTTTTGATGGAAGTAATCCACCCGCCAGGCGGAGTGCAAGGTCATGCTCGCGGCATCGTGATCCAGCAGCAGGATGTTGCCGACGTGATGGCACGTGCGGGGCAATGGCACCGAGGCCGGCGAGGCCCCCGACACGGCGCGCTCCACCCGCTCCTGCAGGCGTGGGCGGCCCGCCAGATACAGCAGGGAAATCTCCGTTTGCGGATCGCTGATTTGTTGGTGCTCACCTACCCACGACGGAGCCCACAGCTCGCAGTCCTCGGTGAACAGGGCGAGCCAGTCCTGCCATTGCTGGCGGTCGAGGCAGTAGCCCTCGCGAAACAGCAGTTCGCTGCCGGCGGCGAGAAGATCGGCATGGCTCATGGCTGCCCCGCCGCGGCCTGTGCCTGGCCGCGCTCCATCTGTTCCAGCCAGGCGTTGTAGGTGCCCAGGTAAGCCGCCTCGCCTTGAATGCCGATGTTGCCGCTGATGGAGTGGATGGGATTAAGGCCAATGGTGGCGGCGGCCGGGTCCGGCCCCTCGCGCAGCAACTCAAGGCCCCGGTGGTAGCCCTGATTCCATTCGATGACGCGGGCCTGATCCCCGGCCTGGACGCGCTCGTAGACGGCGGTGTCGTCCGGCGTGGCGACGCCAGTGGCGCTGAAAAAGTCCTCGTACTGGCGAATGCGCAGCGCGCGGGCGGGTGCCGGCTCGCCCTTGGGCGCCAGGCAAAAGGCGTAGACCTCGGTCTTGTCCACCGCCACCGGCCGGATCAGGCGCATCTGGAAGGTGGCGCTTTCCACCAGCAGGATGTTCGGAAAAATGGCGATGACACGCCCGCTGACCATCATGTCGGCCCTGGCTTCGCCAACGCGCGCGGCCATGTCCTGCCACATGGCGTAGCTTGGTCGATCCTCGCGCTTGCCGGCCCCGCGTAGCCACATGGCGCCGTGGCCATTGGGAAAGGTGTAGTAAGACACCTGCGCGTCGGCGTTGATGAAGCTGTTCAGATCGACCGAGCGGTTCTGGTCCTTGCCCTGGCGTTTGACGCGGTTCATCACCATGGTGCCGAAGCTCGCATGCAGGGTCTTGGCGTGGTAGATGTCGAGGCAGTTCTCGAACACCAGTTTCCAGTTGCCGCCGTAGGTGAAGTTGGCGTCACCGCGCACGATCTCCAGCCCCTCGGGCGATTGATCGATCCATGAGTCCATGAACACGCGGGCATCGCCGAGGTACTCGCTCAGGGGCATGACGTCGGGGTTCAGGCTGGCAAAGAAAAAGCCGCGGTATTCCTCCAGCCGTGCCACCGGGTGCAGGTCGTGGTCGAGACTGCGAAAGGCGTCGGTGTAGGCACCGGCTGTCTCGTCGGCGACCTGCAGGCATTTGCCGGCGCTGTCGAACATCCAGCCGTGGTAGGGGCACTTGTGGCGCTGGGTGTTGCCGGCCTGGGTTGTGGCGAGCAGCGCGCCACGGTGGCTGCAGTGGTTCAGGAAGGCGCGCACCACACCATCGGCGCCGCGCTGGGTGACGATTGGCGTGCGACCAATGACGCCGGTCAGGAAGTCGTGCGGTTGCGGCAGCTGCGCCGCGTGGCCGACGAATACCCATGAGCGCTCGTAGATGTAACGCATTTCGAGTTCGAACAATTCCGGGTCGCGGAACAGATCCAGGTGCATGCGCAGCACGCCCTCGTCCGGGCGGGCATCCACGTAGCGGGAAAAATCCTTCAGCGGCAGCTCACGCACACGGGCATCCATGGGTTCTTTCTCCAGGTTCTGTCGGCGTGGTCGCCGGGTGGTACGGGAGCCATCCATGGCACGGCGGGCCGGCCGGGGTGAATTCGCCGGTGTCCGCTTCGCGCGGGCACGGGTTAATGATGCCGCTATCACCCCGACCTACACAACTGTTCGGTGAGGTGATGGCGTCACGCCGCGGACGGGCCGAACAAATCCGTCCCAGGCTAGACCATGCCTGCTTCAGGCGGCGGTCGAGGCCGGTCCCCGCAGCGTTGCCAGGGTCAGGCGAAGTGCGTCGGGCAGGCGCTCAATCTGTACCAGGTGTGAGGCCTGATCCAGAACTTCGAGGTGCGCATGTGGCATGCCCGCCATGAAAATGTCGGCGTAGGCGACCGGAATCAGACCGTCCTGCCGACCCCACATCAACAGTGTCGGCGCCTTGATGCGCGGCAGCCGGCGATCCAGACCCTTGTCGGGAATGGGCCACAGAAACTTGGCGGCGGCGTTCAGCGTGGACAGGCGCTGGATCAGCACCTCGACCTGGTCGTCGACGTCGTCCGGGAGCGTGGCGATCGCCTTGGCGATCGGCGAGTCCGGGTCGACCAACATGCGCGCGGCAAGATCCCGTGGGCGCATGGCGAAGATGTCCGGCATCGGGTTGTCGATGTCGAATACCCCGGCCGGGGCAATCGCCACCAGGCGCTTGACGCGGCTTTGGTCGGTGGCGGCGATTTCGCAGGCGATCATGCCGCCCATGGAGTGCCCGACGACATCGACGGCATCGATATGCAAGGCGTCCAGCAGGTCGTAGTAGCCCAGCACCAGGTCCCACAGGTCGCGTACCTGGCTGATATCGTTGGACTGCGAGGTGCCCGGCATGAACGGCGCGATGACCCGGTAATGCTCGGCCAGAGCGTCCAGGTAGGGATCCCACGCCAGACCGCCGGCGCCGTGCAGGAACAGCAGCGGCTCGCCCTGGCCGGCTTCCAGGGTGTCAATGGCCAGGCGGCGGTTGACCTGGTAGGTGTGCTCAGTGGGTTGTGGCATGTTGGTATCCCTCAGGCGACGCTGCGGCGGGCGTCGGTGTTGGCCGGCGGATCTTCACCAAAGCCGCTCGGCCAGAACGCCGACGCATCCCATTCGGGCCACAGGTTGCGGATGTGCGGCAGCACCCCCTCGGCAAACAGGTTCAGGTTCTTCAAGGACAGGTGCTGGGGCATGGAGCCGCAATGGAACAGCCAGATCAGGTTGCCGACGTGCAATTCGCGCGCCGCCTCGATGATCTGCTCGCGCACCGTTTCCGGCGAACCGGCGATGATGTAGCCGCTTTCCACCAGTTCCTTCCAGCCGAAGCCTTCGTCCAGGACCGACTTGCCGAACTTGGCCGTGCCGTCGAGCTGCGAGCGCAACCCAGCGCGCAGGCTGGCCGGGGTGCGATAGCCCGGCGCCTCGACGAAGCGCGGATCAATGTGCATGCACTTGGCAAAGAAATATTTGACGTGCTCCTCGTAGTCGATCTGCGCCTGGGCGTCGGTCTCCGACACGCAGATGAACTGCGCGTAGCCGGCGCGGTACGGATTGCGGTCCTTGCCGAGCGCCTCCGCACGCTCCCAGAACGGCCCCATCACCTTTTTGGCGTACTTGTGGCCGAAGAACGACAGGTACGAGAACGAGTAGTCGTTGATCAGCGAGAAGTCGTAGGTCTCGACGCTGCCGCCGCCCGGAATCCACACCGGCGGGTGGGGGCGCTGGGCGGTGCGCGGCCAGGTGTTCACGTAGCGCAGCTGGTTGTACTTGCCGTTCCAGGTGAAGACTTCATCAGTGGTCCAGGCCTTCATCACCAGATCGTGCGCCTCGTAATAGCGCTCGCGCATCTCGGACGGGTTGATGCCATAGACGTAATTGGTGTCCATGGACGTGCCGACCGGGAAACCGGCAATGAACTTGCCGCCCGACAGCACGTCCAGCATGGCCATCTCCTCGGCCACGCGGATCGGCGGGTTGTAGAGCGCCACGCTGTAGCCGAGCACCACCACCGAGGTGGTGTCCGAATGGCGCACATTGCGCGACAGGATCGACGCCATCAGGTTCGGTGAGGGCATCAGGCCGTAGCCGTTGCTGTGGTGCTCGTTCACGCCGACCGCGTCGTAGCCGAGGTCGACCGCGGTTTCCAGCGCGTCCAGGTACTCGTGGTAGTACTGGTGGCCCTTGCGCGGGTCGTAAAGCGTGCGCGGGATGGTGACCCACACGCTGTCGTATCGGGTCTCAAAGTCCGCCGGTAAATCCTTGTACGGCATCAGGTTGAAGGCAACGACTTTCATCCGTAGGTTCCTCTCTGTCGGGTGGGCATCTGGGTATGGCCGGCCGGCCGCGCCCGAGTGTCCTGAGCCTGTATAACAAACCGCGTCGCCGCTGTCCTGCTCGCCGGTTCGTTGGCCGCCCCGGGGGCTGGGCGCCGGGGGGGTGCTGCGGCATAGTGGGCCATGTCCGGCAGATCCACAGCGGGTAGGTGTCAATGCCGTTGAGCGTTTTTCATCCCGCGGTTGCCGCCTGGTTCGACAAGACCTTTGCCGGGCCGACCTCGGCGCAGCTGGCCGCCTGGCCCGCCATCCGTGGCGGGCGGCACACCCTGCTCGCCGCGCCA
>CAZZHF010000050.1:0-2268 GCA_964653545.1 uncultured Gammaproteobacteria bacterium
AGCACGTCAATGGCACCGTGCGCCTGAAGCTGTACAAGGGCAACGTGCTGGTGGCCGGACGCAAGAGCCCGGACTCGCTGTTCGACCCGGCCATCGCCACCTTCGAGGACGACGCCGGCGCCTACGACCAGGCCGACGCCACCGGTTTCATCCGCCTGAATGCCCTGCGCCTGCGCAGTGCCGCCCGCCTGCGTGGCGGCGGCTGAAGACGGTCCCGCCAGGATGACGGATCACGCGAGCCCGGATTCAGTGGGCTTGGTCGAGCAACACACCTTTCATCATGAGGCCGCGCTGCAACTGGACAGCGGACGTCAGCTGCCCGGCTTCGAGCTGAAGTACGAAACCTATGGCAACCTGAACGCCAGCCGCAGCAATGCGATCCTGGTCTGCCACGCGCTTTCGGGTGACCACCATGCGGCCGGCTGGCACACCCCCGATGACAAGCGGCCCGGCTGGTGGGACAACTGCATCGGGCCGGGCAAACCCATCGATACCGACAAATTCTTTGTGGTCGCCTGCAATAACCTGGGCGGCTGCGACGGCTCCACCGGTCCGACAAGCATCAACCCGGCCAGCGATCGTATGTGGGGGCCGGATTTCCCCATCGTCACGGTGCGTGACTGGGTGCGCAGCCAGGCGTTGCTGGCCGATCATCTGGGCATAGAACGCTTTGCCGCCGTGGCCGGCGGCAGCCTGGGCGGGATGCAGGCGCTGCAATGGGCAATCGAGTTCCCGGGCCGGGTGCGCAGCGCGCTGCTGATCGCCGCCGCGCCGCGCCTGTCGGCGCAGAACATCGCCTTCAACGAGGTGGCGCGCAAGGCCATCATGTCCGATCCGGACTTTCACGAAGGCCGTTACGCCGAGCATGGCGTGGTGCCGCGTCGCGGCCTGATGCTGGCGCGCATGCTCGGGCACATCACCTATCTTTCCGACGGCCTGATGCGGCAAAAATTCGGTCGCGAGCTGCGCGAGGGCAAGCTGAACTTCGGCTTCGACGTGGAGTTTCAGATCGAGTCCTACCTGCGCCACCAGGGCGAGACCTTCGTCGACCGCTTCGACGCCAACACCTACCTGCTGATGACCAAGGCGCTGGATTATTTCGATCCCACCGCCGAGTACGACGGCGACCTGGCCCGGGCCCTGGCACGGGCGCAGGCGCGTTTTCTGGTGGTAGCCTTCTCAAGCGACTGGCGTTTTGCCCCGGATCGCTCGCGCGAGATCGTCACGGCCCTGCACACCGGTGGCAGCGCCGTGAGCTACGCCAGCGTTGACTCCCCCGACGGCCATGACGCGTTTTTGCTGCCCAATGACCACTATTTCGCCGTGCTGCGCGCGTTCCTGAACCACCTCCACGCCGAATTGGAGGCCGGAACATGAGCGAGAACACGGGCGCCCGCGCCACGGCCAGCATTCCAGGTGGGCGCCGGGCCAGCGACCAGCCACATCCAGCGAAGAAACTGCGCGGCGACCTCAGCCTGATTGCCGACTGGATCCGGCCCGGCAGTCGGGTGCTCGATCTTGGCTGTGGCAGCGGCGCCCTGCTGGCGCATTTGCGGACCGAACGGGCGGTCACCGGCTATGGTCTGGAGATCGACACCGACAAGGCCGTGCGCTGCATCGAGCGCGGCGTCAGTGTCATCCAGACCGACCTTGATGCGGGCCTTGCCGACTTCGACACCGACTCGTTCGACTACGTGATCATGAGCCTCACGCTGCAGGCCGTGTACTTCCCCGCAAAACTGCTGGAAGACATGCTGCGCGTTGGGCGCGAGGGCATCGTCGCGTTTCCGAATTTCGGCCACTTGAGCTGCCGGCTGCAGCTTGGGCTTGGCGGGCGCATGCCGGTGTCGGCGGCCTTGCCGGAAGAATGGTATGAGACCAGCAACATCCACCTGTGCACCATCCGCGACTTCGAGCAGCTGTGCCGCGACCGCGGCATCCGCATTCTGCAGCGCACGGTGGTAGACCATCTGCATCGCCGCTCGCTCGGCGCGCGGTTGCTGCCGAATTTGCTGGGCGAAGTGGCGCTTTATCGATTCGAGCGCAACACCAAGCCACAGCGACCTGCCTGATTCCCCGCACCGAGAAGGAAACCCATGAAAGTCGCCCTGCGCCGCCTTGTATTGCCGCTTCTGCTCACGCCGCTGCTGGCATTCGCCCGCACCCCGGCCCCGGAAGGCGCGCAGGTGTATTTCATCTCCCCGCAGGACGGTGCCACGCTGAGCGGACCGGTGACCGTGCGTTTCGGCCTCAAGGGCATGGGCGTTG
>CAZZHF010000050.1:2278-10763 GCA_964653545.1 uncultured Gammaproteobacteria bacterium
CATCACTTGCTGATCGACACTGCCCTGCCGCCGCTGGACCTCCCGGTGCCGGTCGATGACAAACACGTCCACTTCGGGGCCGGCCAGACCGAAACCGTCATCACCCTTCCACCGGGGCGCCATACCCTGCAACTGCTGCTGGGCGATTTCTCCCATATCCCGCACGAACCGGCGGTGGTCTCACCGCAGATCAGCATTACCGTGGAGTAACCGGTCGCAGGCCGTCGCTGGGCCTGTTCACCTGATTACGCTTCGCCCGGGCAGGAAAACTCATAGCCATGTCGGAACCCACGCTGCTACAGATCATCGTGCTGGCGGTGGTGCAAGGCGTTACCGAGTTCCTGCCCATCTCAAGCTCGGCGCACCTGATTCTGGTCCCCAAACTGTTTGCATGGCCCGATCAGGGCCTGGCCTTCGATGGCGCCATGCACATAGGGACGCTCAGTGCCGTGCTGTGGTATTTCCGCAAGCACCTGTGGCCGTTGACGCGCGACTTTGGGGCCAGCCTGCGCGGCCAGGGCCTGACTCCGACGGGTCGACTGGCCTGGGCGGTGCTGCTGGGCACCGTGCCGGCGGCGATCGCCGGCCTCGCCCTGCACGATCTCATCGAAGGGCCGCTGCGCAGTCCGCGGGTCATTGCCGTGACCACCATCGGCTACGCCCTGCTGCTGCTGGTGGCCGACCGCACCGGCCGCCAACAGCGCGACGAGTACACGTTTCGTTGGCGAGATGCGGCATTTATGGCGGTCGCGCAGGCGCTGGCGCTGATACCCGGCACCTCGCGCTCGGGCGTGACCATGACCGCCGGCCTGCTGGCGGGACTCACCCGCGCCGGGGCGGCGCGGTTCTCGTTCTTGCTGTCGATCCCGATCACCGCGCTGGCCGGCGGCTACGAAATTCTCAAGCTGATTCAGGCCGGCGCTCCGGCACAACTCGACAAGGCCCTGCTGGCGGCGGCCGTGGCGGCGGTCAGCGGCTATCTGGCCATCGCCTTCCTGATGCGTCTGCTGCAAAGCCGTGGCATGACACCGTTCGTGGTCTACCGGCTGTTGCTCGGGGCGATCCTGGTCGCCTATTTTTACTGATCCGGCCGCGCAACGCGCCGCCTGCGCCTCAGCGGCCGCGGCGCAGGCGGGCCAGTTCGCTGGGCGACAGCACCTGCGCCGGGTTCACCCGCAGGTGCTCGCCGACCAAGCCGTGACCAAACATCGGGTCCCGACCCGACGCGCCAAGATCGGTCGCGGCGGCGGTCAGATCTGCGAGCGCCTGTCCACCGGCCTCTGGCTCCGGTTCGGCCAACTGCTCCGCGAGCAGTCCGGACACGAGCGGCGCAGCGAACGAGGTACCCCGCACGATCGTGAAGCCGCCGGCACCGGCGGCGGCCATGTCGGCACCCGGCGCGGCAAAATCAACCTGGGCGCCACGGGCGGCTTCCGGCAACACGCGCCGCCTGGCATCCACCGCGGTCACGCCAATCACCCCGGGATAAGCCGCTGGGTACAGGGGTGGCGCGGCCGGGCCGTCGTTGCCGACCGCCGCAACCACAGTATGCCCACGCGCCTGCATGCTGTTCATCAACTGCTCAAGCAAGTGATTAGGTGGCCCGACCAGGCTGATGTTGATGACCGCGACGCGCTCGCCGCCCAGCCAGGCGAGGGCATCGGCGATTCGATCGACGGCGCCGCCAGCGGCTTCATTGCAATAAACATCAGCGGCATACAGGGTCAGACCAGGCGCGGCGCCCTGAAACCCGGCGCCGCGTCCGACCATGAGGGACGCCACCGCAGTGCCGTGGGAGCTTGCTATCTGCCGACCCTCGCAGCCCCAGGAGCGAACCTGCGCCTGTTGCAGGAGCGCTGCGGCGAGGTCGACACCACCATCTATCAAGCCGAGCCGACCGGCGGCCGCGGCGCCTGGCGCGGCGACCGCGGACCGGTCACTCCCCGGCGTGAAGCCGCTTGCCGCGGGCGCTGCTGCGCCGGCTTGCGTACCGGCCGACTCGCCGCTCTCGGTATAGATATGGTTGAAGTCGAATGCACCCGCCGGATCAAGCGCACGCAGGCGCTCCAACGCCCGGCGGGTCGAGACACCGGGCGGCGGGCGCAGGGCCACGACGCTGATGCCCAGCCCGGCCAACGGCCGCTCGCGCAGAATAACGAAACCCGCGCCGCGCGCAGCCGCCAGGAGTCCCGCGCCCGGCGAGACCGCAAGTACCTCGCCGCGGACGATAGGCTCACCGACCGAATCGACCTCAATCCGGTCGCCATGCCGGCGCAACAGCTCACGGATTTTCAGTTTGCGCAAAGATGCCAGCGATGCCGGGTCAAGGCCCCGCCCGGCGCGGCCCGCGGTCCGCTCCAGGCGCTGGTCAATCCCGATTGGCGGATCGAGCGACGGCATCCTGGGACCGGGCAGCGACGGCAGACCAAGCTGGGCCAGTGCCGGCAAGCCGCTGCCGCCGACCAGCATTGCCAGCGCAAATACCACCTGGCGCAGCCCGCGCCGACCGGCTTGCTCCGACGAGGCAAGCGGCTGCTCCAGGCGCCTGTGGTTGTCGAGTCTGCTTCCCAAGCTACCTCGTGTTCGGCCAAGCCGACGGCAGGCCCGCGACGGCTGCCAAGAATGTTTCTACTATGCCAAAACGACCGGGCCGTGGAAGAAAATCCCTTGCCGAATCGTTCCAACAGTATGAACAGTCACGCATGAATCAATCCGCGGAGCCAATCGTTGAGGACATTGTTGCGTTGTTACCGCGGTTGCGGCGTTTCGCCCGCACCATCACCCGCAACCGCAGCGACGCCGACGATCTGGTACAGGTTGCGGTCGAACGCGCGCTGCTGCGTTCGGCGCAGTGGCAGCCCGGCTCGCGCCTGGACAGCTGGCTGTTCCGAATCATGAAAAACGCCTGGATCGACGAGGTGAGAACCCGGATACGGCGCGACCGGTTGTTCGCGCCGGAGGAAGCCGGCGAGCACGTTGGCGTGGCACACACGCAGCGGCAGATCGACGCCATGGCGGTGCAACAGGCGATGCAACGATTGAACGAGGAACAGCGCATGGTGGTTGGCCTGGTACTGGTGGAGGGCCTGGCGTACAAGGAAGCCGCCGCGGTGCTGGAAATCCCGGTGGGCACCGTGACCAGCCGACTTGCCCGGGCCCGGGAAACCCTGCAGGCAGTGCTCGTGGACAGCGGCCAGGAGCCGACATGAACATCTCTGACGAAACCCTGATGGCTTATGTCGACGGTGAACTCGATGCCGCGGCATGCGCGGCGCTGGAAGCGGCGCTGGCCACCGATCCGGCGCTGGCCGGCCGCCTGGCACGCCAGCAGGCCCTGATCGGCCAGTTGCGCGCGGCCTTCGATGGCGTGTTGGACGAACCGCTGCCACCGCAGCTGCTGGCCACGGCACGAACCGCCGGGAATGCCGCAGCAGCGAAGCGACCGCAACCGGCCGACTACCGACAACGCTCTGGCGGCAGCGTGTCAAACCAGTACGGGTTCTGGCTGCGGTGGGGTGCGCTTGCCGCCAGCCTGATCGTCGGCGTATTGGCCGGCTATATCGCTCCCAGGCAGTCTGCGGACGGGCTGGCTACAGAGGACGGCCGACTGATCGCACGCGGTGCCCTGGCTAACGCCCTGTCAGAACAGCTGGCGAGCCTGCCGCCGGACGAGACAGCACCACTGCGCGTCGGCCTGAGTTTCCGTGCCAGATCGGGCGACTACTGCCGTACTTTTACGCTCATCGGCGGCGGCGAGCAGCCACCACACGCCGGGCTTGCCTGCAAGGAAGGCCCGGACTGGCGGGTGCGGATACTTGCCCCGGCGGAACCAACCGCCGACGCCGATTACCGCATGGCGGCCAGCACTTTGCCGGAAGCCGTGTTGCGGGCAGTCGACGACATCGCCGCCAGCCCGCTTGACGCCGCGACGGAGCGAGCGGCGCGCGACAAGGGCTGGCACCAGTAGCGCCCTATCAGCCGCCCGGCGAGAAAAGAAATACGCCAACGATGGAATAAACCGGATTGCCCGATCGTTCCTTATCGATGACAGCTGCGGATGGTCCGCAGTCGATGTCGGGAACGTTCAAGGAGATCACGCATGAAAACCAGACATATTTTCGCTACCACGGTTCTTGGCAGCGCCCTCGCCCTGACATTTCCGCTGCATGCCGGTCCGCTGGGTGGCGCGGCCGGTGGCTTGGTCGGTGGGTTCGGTGGCGGCGTCGGGACCGGTGCCATGCCGCAGGTCGGCGCCAGCGGTAACGGCAATATCAGCGGTGGCATCAACGCCGACAGTGGAATCCTGCGGTCCACCCGCCAGACCGCCTCCCAGACAGCCCGTGGCGCTGCCGGGCAGACCCGTCAGACCATCGGTGGCCTGGAGGAAACGGCGCAATCACAAGCAGGGCAGGTACGCGATGCAGCCGGTGCGGCAGCGGGCGCAGCCGGGGGGACGATCAGCGGCATCGCCACCACCCTAAGCGGTGGCATGGCAGCCGGTACCAACGTCACTGCGGGATCGGCTGAAGCGATCGGCGCCGTCGGGGTCGGGACGCAAGGAGCCGACGCATCAGCGACCTCGGGCGCCGTTGGCACCTCGGGTGCGGCAGCCCAGGCCAGCGGCGCGGTTTCTGGCAGCGGTAACGTCTCGCCGGGCGGCGGCGCTCAGGCAAGTGGCAACGGTTCGGCGGGAGCGGCCGTGCAGTTCTGAGCACTGCCGGCTTGCAGAAGGCGGCGGGAGCAGCATATCCCGTCGCCTTTCTGGGGAACCGCGGATTTATTCAGCGGCTCGCGCAGCGCCCGGAAGATGGCTTTGAGCCCTTGATGGGGTGAGCCACCCGAAAACCACGCATTGCGGGTGGCGAGGCTTTACCGACACCACATCGCTGACGGCCCCACCGGCACGGCAGATATCAAGCCGGCACCCCGCCGTGCGCCAACCAGCCTGCGCACTCTGCGCCCAGTTCAGCCAGCACGCGCCGCTCATAAGCGTCACTTTGCCCGCTGGTCAGCAGCTCGCGCCAGCGCCCGACCTGGCCCCGGTGCAGAAACGACGACGCCCCGTCCCGCCACAACTGCCCGCCGGCGGGCACCGCGTAGTCGCCGTGGGCCCGCATGTATTCGAAGCCACAATGCTCGACCGCGTTCGCCCACTGTGCCGGTTCGAGATGGATGCCCAGAAAATCGGCGATGCGCCGCATCTGCCCCGCGAGGTCGCGCTTGAGGTCGGCGTAGTGCAGAAACAGCAGGTTCGGCAGGTGACGAATTTCCCACCACGACCGAACGCTGGAGAAAAACGGCCAGAACGGCGCGCCGTCGTGCTCCAGCCACAGGCTGAACGCCTCGCTGGCGCTATCGGCTGGCGGCGGCATCGGCGGCCCGACCCGACCGGGGGTTTCGTTGAGCATCTGGTACCAGGGCGGCAAGGCGCTGGCGTGGTGGTTGTAGAGGCTGACCGCCACGTCACGTCCATCCCGACCGATATAGACGTACTTGGCACGCGGCGAGTACACCAGCGCATCGACCGGCAGGTGCGTTTTGATAAAGCGGCGGTGCTGCTGCGCCGCCAGCATGGCGTGTTTGACGGCGCTCGGCGGCGCCCGCAGGTCCAGCCATGGCGAGATGTCATGCACCGGCACGTCGGCGGCACCACCGAACACCAGTTGCCCGATGATCTGCTGGGTCCAGGTCGTGCCGGCCTTGGCGTAGGTGGCGATAACGATGTCGTCATCGCGAAACGCGAAGTCATTCCAGGCCGTGGAATCGAAATGATGGTTGTGCAGCTCGCGCGTCTTCACCGGCCAGCCGTCGCGCCATTCGACCATGTTGGGATCCTCCAAGCGGATTGACAACGAATCAGGTACGCCCCGCGCGAGCCCGTCTGGCGCGCCGCATGTCGTCGATCAGGAAAACAATCATTGCACTGGCGGCGTGGAGTCGGCCGCTGCTTCGCCGACCTCTCCGTTGACCTCCACCGGCTGATCCGGGTCGGCCTCCAGCGCCACATCCTGCGCGGCGAGCGTCAGGACGGTAACCGGCAAGGCCGCCAGGTTCGCGTCGATCTCGTCGCCATGCCCATCGTAGAAGCGGCCGCCGTGAATGGAAAACGGCATGAACACCAGCGACGCATCGCGCGACAACGCGTACAGCCCGTCCGGGCTGTCCTGCTCGGCCACCTCGACCGTGGCGTCAATCCGCACCTCGCGCAGACGGCTTTCGATCGACTCGGCGAGCGCCTCGGCGTCGCCGTCGGCCGGCGGCAGGGACACCACGCGCAAGCTCGCGCCATCCCAGTCGTCGCTGCGCAACATCAGGTGCGCCAGCAGGAGCATCAGATCACCGGTCGCGCCGGGCATCCACCAGATGTCGACCCGGCGCTCCTGTGGCGCCTGTTCGTTCAAGGCCTTCCATTCGTCATCGTTGGCATCGAGCATCAGCAAATTGCAGCCAAGCCGGAAGGCGGTGCGCAGATTGCCACCGAAGCGCGCGGTCGAAAGCGTGCGCAGCAGGCTCGATTCCTGCATCCAGTTCACCACCGCCGTATTGACGCGCAACGGGCCAATGCCAGCGCTCTGCACAATGATGCCGATCGCCTCGTCCAGGTTGCCGGTGCTCACCACCAGCGGCTGGGCAGTACTGCCGGCGGCACTGAGTTCCTGGCGCAGCGTCACTTCAGCGGCGGCCCGCTGCTCGACTGCCTGCGCGCCCTGCATTTCCAACACGCGCACCACCGATACCAGGCCGGCCCCGCCCTCCACCCACTGGGCGAACTTCAGCAGCCGTTCGCGGCGCTCCCGGTCGTCAGAGAACACCAGCAATTGCGGCCGCCAGTCGCGCGCCCGGGCCGGCTCGGCCTGCGCCGCCAGCAAGTGCTCCCTGACCCGCTGCAAGTGAAAGGAACGCCGGCTGTCGGCCCAGCGCGCCGGCACCGCCCGCAGGCGCACGTACTGGTAAACGGCGAACACAATCGCCGCGGCGCCGATGGCCGCCGTCACGTTCAGCGCCGCCATCACCGCCAGACAGCCGACCGCGCCGGCCAGGCTGACGCGCCGGCTGAAGAAGCGAAAACTCGGCCGAAACGCCGGACTGGCCGCCTGCGCCTCGTACCAGGTGGCGTAATTGAGCAAACCGTAGGACAGCAAAAACCACATCGACACCAGCGCAGCCACCGCATTGAGGCTGCCGGCCAGCACGACGGTCAGTGCAATGGCGCCCGCGAGCAGCACCGCCCGACGCGGGTTGGCGGCGGCACCACTGCCGACCGCGAACGGCCGCAGTAGCGGCAATACCTCGTCACGCCCCATCGCCTGCAGGATGCGCGGCGCGCCCAGGAACGAAGCCAGCGCCGACGACAACGTGGCGGCGATCACGCCCGCATCGAAGGTCACCGGCCACTGCGACAGCCGGCGCATGGCAAAGCCGTCCTGCGCCAGGTCGGCATTGGACGCCGCCCCCGCGAACAACAATGCCGCCGCGAAATACACCAGCATCGACAAACCCACCGCGGCAAACGTGCCCCGCGGGATGGCCCGCGCCGGGTCGCGCAGGTCGCCCGACATGCTCACGCCCTGGGTGAAGCCGGTCACCGCCGGAAAGAACACGGCAAACACCATCCAGAACGGCGGCGCCGCCAGCGGCTGCTCAAGATTGGCGCGCAGGGCCTCGCCCTGCCACACCGGCATGGCGCCCAGCGCAAAGGACACCAAGGCCATCACCAGCAGCGTCATCACCACATACTGAAAGCGAGTGGCCCAGTCGGCCCCCGCCCAGGCCACCGCGAACAGGCCAGCCACCGCCGCCGCGGCAATCCCGCGACTGGCCCACGGCCCGCTCAGACCAACGATGCTGGCCGTCGCCTCGGCAAAGCCAATGCAATAAAAGCCGATGGCCACCGCCTGGGCCAGAAACAGCACCAGACCGATGGCGCCGCCAAAACCCAGGCCCAGCGTGCGCGAGATGAGGTAGTAATCGCCGCCGCCCTTGACACGCAGGTTGGTGGCAATGGCCGCCACCGACAGGCTGGTGACGATGGAAATCAGATGGGCGGCTGCCAGTATCAGCAATGCCTCGACCAGGCCGACACTGCCGACCACGTAGCCGAGCCGCAGGAACAGCACGATACCCAGGATAGTGAGCAGGCTCGGCGTGAACACGCCGGCAAAAGTACCCAAACGCCCCTCTGGCAAGCGATCGGCTGCCTTGGAATCACTGATCAAGAAACGCTCCGTTCGCCGGTGGCCCGCCGCTGCGGCTGGCGGCGCCACACGCAGATGCCCTCCCGGCCCGCCGCGACGGGCCGGGTTCGCTTATTCTGCATGATAAAGAACGCTATCCCAGCGCCGCTGCCAGGCGGGTTTACGTCATGATCGAGGGGCTGCCCCGGCGCGCCGCTTGACGGACGCCGAAGGCCAGAGTGAACTGCCACCTGCAGGCATATCCGACCACGGGAGGGTGACCATGTCCCGACATCACGCGCTTCAGTTCC
>CAZZHF010000050.1:10773-12178 GCA_964653545.1 uncultured Gammaproteobacteria bacterium
CCCCGGCGAGAGCGCGGCTTACCGCAGCGCACGCGACGCGCTGCTTGAAGCCGAGTCGGCGCTGCGCAGACAACTTGAGAGCGTCGCCGCGTTGCGTCGGGCGCTGCCGCCCGGCGGAGCGCTGGCGCAGGACTATGGCTTCGCCGATGCGGCCACCGGCGAGCAGGTTCGACTGTCGGAACTGTTCTCGCCGGGACATGACACCCTCGTGGTCTACGGCTATATGTACGCGCCGCAGGCGGCCGCGCCCTGCCCGCTGTGCACATCCATGCTCGACAGCCTGGCCGGGGCCGCCGCGCACCTGGCCCAGCATCTTGATCTGGTGGTGGTGGCCAAGGCCGCGCCGCAACAGCTCAAGGCGGTTGCCGACGAGCGCGGCTGGGGCGGTCTGCGGTTGTTGTCCTGGGGCAACACGACTTTTGGACGCGACTATCTGGCGGAAACCGTCGACGGCACGCAAATGCCCATGCTCAACGTGTTTCAGCGCAGCGCCTCGGACATACACCACGCCTGGGGCAGCGAACTGCTCTACGCCCCGCGTGAGCCTGGCCTGCACAGCCGCCATGTGGACCTGATGTGGCCGCTGTGGAATGTGCTCGATTTCACCCCCGCCGGTCGCGGTGGCGACTGGCTGCCGCGTTTGCATTACGACTGATATGGCCCGGCCGCTGTCAGAGCAGTCTCGACCCTGGCCGGTTATGCTCGTGAAGCCGAGCGAGTTCATGGATTCCACGGAGTAAAACGATGACCGGACGATTGGCAGGAAAAGTGGCACTGATCACCGGCACGGCGGACGGCCAGGGACGGGCGGCGGCGCTTGCCTTCGCCCGCGAAGGCGCGAAAGTCGTCGGCTGTGACCTGAAAACCGATCTGGCCGAGGAAACCGTCGCCCTGGTGCGCCACGCCGGGGGCGAGATGGTGTCCATGCAACCGCTGAACCTGAATGACGAGGACCAGCTCAAGACCTGGATCGACTTCGCGGTCAGCCACTACGGCGACTTCGACATCCTGTACAACAATGCCTCCGGGGTCCGGGGCGGCACCGTCGAGAGCCTGACCCGGGCTGACTGGGACTTCAACCTCGCCAACGAGGTCACCATTCTGTTTCTGGCCATCAAGCACGCCCTGCCGGTGTTCAAGCGCCGCGGCGGCGGGGTGATCCTGAACACAGGATCGGTGGCCGGCATGGTCGGCGCCGCCATGCCCGGCAACATTGCCGGCAACTTCGTGCACAACGTATCGAAGGCGGCGGTAATCCGCATGACGGAACACCTGGCGATTGAACTGTCGCCCTGGAACATTCGGATCAACACCGTTTCGCCCGGTCTGATCGACACACCGGCCACCCGCCCGCTGCTGGATGTCGGCGGCACAGAACCGTTCACCCGCTCGCTGCTGATTCGCC
>CAZZHF010000051.1:0-12069 GCA_964653545.1 uncultured Gammaproteobacteria bacterium
ATTCGTCGCTGCTGTATCTGAAACACCTGCCAGTCACGAGGATCAAGATCGACCAAAGCTTCGTTCGCGGCATGCTCGACAACGCCGATGACCTTGCCATCCTGGACGGCGTACTTGGCTTGGCGGCGGCCTTTGGGCGGCAGGTAATCGCCGAGGGCGTGGAGACCGGCGAGCAGGGCGAATTGCTGTTGCGGTTGGGCTGCCAATTCGCCCAAGGCTATGGAATTGCCAAGCCGATGCCGGCTGGCGAGTTCGCGGTCTGGGTGGGCAATTGGCACCCACACGAGGCCTGGATGAGTCCGCAGGCACATGTCAGTCGCGACGAGTGGCCGTTGCTTTTGGCAGATGTCGAGCACCGGGCCTGGATACGTGGCCTGGAGGCCTGCTGCAAGGGCGAACGCGTGGAGCCGGTTCCTCTGGACGTCCACGAGTGTCGCTTTGCCCAGTGGGTGAGCAGCGAGGGGCGGGCACGATACGGCGCGTACCCGGTTTTTCAGGCGATGCAGAAGCTGCATCGGGAGGGCCATACGCTAGCCGACGAATTGCTTGAGCTACACGGTCAGGGCGCGTCTGCCGAGGCCGCAGCCCGCATAGCCGAGTTGTATGCCGTGCAGGACGCCTTGCGGGGTTATATGGGCGGCTTCCTGAACTCCATCGCTCTGGCCCCCGACGACCAGCTAGTTGATGTGGCGTAAATGGCTCACGGGGTGAGCCATCGCCGGTCCGAAGGCCATCTTCCCTGCCGGGATATCCCATTGGGTGGGCGCCACAACCGAAAACGGCCAATTTAAGTGAGTCGACTATGCATTGATTCAAACACGCTCGCCTGAAAAATCCTGATGGTACTACTTGACAGATTGTCCGATTTTTATTAATCGCGCAGGTTTCCAGTAGATAGTCCGCTTAGGTCGTATTGAAAAACCGGTCTCCATGGCTATTTACAGGCCAGTCAATTGGCTTTCTATGGATTGTTCGCGCAGCCACCCTGGTCCGATTTGCAGAATCCAGTTGGGTCTTCATTCTGAATAGACATGCTGAGAATTGCGCGAAATCAAGATCCATTGCCGACCATCACTCGTACTTTTTATTCCTTTTTCTGGTACCTAAGTACAGTCTTTTATCGCTTGTTTGTGCTAGCCGATAAAGATAGCCTGCAAGTCGGGGCGTGGCCAGAGGCCAAAAACCATTAATCATTAATACAGGAATTCTGTTATGGCTATTGTGGGTACAGGCGGCAACAACATCATTAATGGCACCGCATTCGGAGATTTGATCAATGCGGGTGGTGGTGATGACATCGTTCACGGCGGGGATGGCTTCGATGTCATTCTTGGCGGCTGGGGAAATGACACGCTTTATGGCGACGGCGGGGACGACGTTCTGCTCGGCGGCAACGGGAACGATACGCTTTATGGCGACGATGGGAGCGACGCAGCCAGCGGCGGTAACGACGTTCTCTATGGAGGCTACGGCGCCGACGTGATGTGGGGCGAGGGCGGCCACGACCTGCTGTTTGGCGGTGGGCACAACGACACACTCCACGGCGGGGCCGGCGACGATCTGTTATTCGGCGGTGCCGGCAACGATATCCTCAATGGTGGTGACGGTGACGATCTGCTCGCAGGTAATGCGGGTAACGACACTTTGGACGGTGGAGCTGGAGTCGATCTTCTGGATTTTTCCGGTGTTACCGGGGCATGGTCATTCACCCTGGGCGCGGGTGGTTCCGGCACTGCCAGCGTGGACGGAACGGACACCTATTCCGGGATGGAAGGCGTCATCGGGAGTGATGGCGCCAATAGTCTGACCGGCAACGAGGGCGACAATATCCTGCGTGGCGGTGGGGGGAATGACGAATTGGACGGCGCTGATGGAAACGACGTCCTGGATTTCTCTGACGCGACGTTCGGTCTGAATTTCACGTTGAATCAGGGCACTAACGACGGTGGATGGTGGAGCGCCGGAGAGCTGTCCGGAATCGGTACCGATGCGTACCGCAATATGGAAGGCGTGATCGGTTCCAGTTTTATCGACAACCTCACCGGCTCGGACCTGGATGACTTTCTCGATGGTGGTGGAAGTACCGATCTGCTGTTTGGGGGTGGCGGCAACGACACCCTGCGCGGCGGCCTAGGGGCGGACACGATGTTGGGCGGCTCCGGTAGTGACACCTTCCTATGGAAAGCGGCTGACATTACGCCAGGCGATACGTCGACCGATACGATCCTGGATTTCAGCGTTCTGTTGCCCGGCTCAGGCGGGGATGTGCTGGATATCTCGGACTTGTTGTTGGGCTACAACTCTGAAACCCCGGCTGCCTTTCTTATGCTGACCCCGGTGGACATGGGTATAAACACCGTGTTGAGCATCGATCGTGACGGTTTGGGCGGGGACTACGAATTCCAGGACCTGGTCACGCTGGTAGGCGTATTCGGGCAGGATCTCGACACCTTGCTCGCCAATGGCAATATAGATGTGACGGCCTAAGGGGACGCTGAGGTGTTCATTGTTTCCCACAGCACGAGGATGCGCTGCCAAAATCTGTGGCTGTAAGTCACAGATTTTGGCAGTCATGGGAAAACAACGCTTTTTTCCCATGGCGGGCGCTGAGAAAGCCAGGATGGATTGATTCAGCGCTTCCCTAAGCGGATCGCTGGCAACGACCCGGACCTGGCCCCAGGCCACTCGCAGTGTAGTTCCGGAGATCACAATGACGCGCGTCTAGCGCGCCATGGCTGTGTACGGTTGTCCCGATGTACAACCGTAAAACTTGTTTAGGTCAAGCGCGCCGGGTTAGGCTACCTGACCGGCCATAGACGGCATCGGCTTGATATAACGCGGGGACTAATCATGGCAACGATATACGGTACTGAGGGGAACGATTTCAAGGCTGGCGGCGGGGCCAACGACACGATCTACGGCTATGGAGGCGATGATCTCCTGAACGGCGGCGGCGGTGATGACACTGTATACGGTGGCTCAGGGGGCGACGTCATCACCGGATATTGGGGCAACGATACGCTTTACGGCGGTGCTGGAAACGATTTCGTTTACGGTGGAAACGGTAGCGATATTTTATACGGGGACGACGGCCTCGACACTGAGGCGGGTGGTGAAGACATTCTGTACGGTGGTTATGGCGCGGATCAGATGTGGGGCGAAGGTGGGCGCGACATGCTCTTCGGTGGCGCCCAGAACGATGTGCTGCACGGTGGAGCCGACGACGACCAGCTGTTCGGCGGTGCTGGCAATGACACCCTCAATGGGGGTGACGGGGATGACCTTCTGAATGGCGGCGGGGGCAACGACACGCTGAACGGCGACGCGGGTCTCGACGTGCTCGACTACTCGGGTGTTAGCGGGACGTGGTCATTGACCCTAGGGGCCGGCGGATCGGGCGCCACCAGCATTCAGGGGACAGATACCTATACCGGGATGGAGGGCGTCATCGGCGGTACCGGCAACAACACGCTGACCGGTAACGAGGCCGACAACCTGATCCGTGGCGGTGGCGGAAACGACATCCTCGACGGTGCCGGCGGAGTGGACCTGCTGGATTTTTCGGACGCCACCGACGGTATCGTTTTTACCTTGACGCAAAGCGGCAGCTTCACCAGCACGGGTGCTCTGGCGGGGATAGGGACTGATTCTTACCGGAACTTCGAGGGCGTTATCGGGTCCGGGTTCGGAGATACGCTGGCCGGTTCGGCTTTTAACGATCGAATCTACGGCGGATGGGGCTGGGACAATCTGAACGGTAATGATGGAGACGACGTCCTGGTGGGCGGTCGCGAGACCGACTGGATGACCGGTGGTGCCGGCAGTGACACGTTCGTGTTCTTGACCCGCGATTCGTCGGCCGACGGCACCAACTTCACGGTCGATACCATCACGGATTTCAGTTTTGGCCTAGGTGGTGACGTGCTCGACATTTCCGATCTGCTGGTGGGTTACACCGGGTCGTCAGTTGCGGCCGAATTCATGACCCTGACTGATTCGGGTACCAACACCACACTGAGCGTGGACTGGGACGGGACCGGCACCAACTTTGTCTCCCATGAGGTCGTCGTACTGATGGGTGTCACGGGGCAGAGTCTGGATGTAGATACCTGGATTGCCAACGGCAATATAGACGTTACCGCGTAGGGCGCCGTTACTGCGGTGTGGCCGTGTCCCGGCGTGGGGACACGCCACCGGCTCCCGGCCAGCGCAATGATGGCTGGCTGTCTTGGGCCATTTTTCGAGCGATCGTGCAAAGGGACCGGCTCCTGACGCCAGTCCCTTTTTTCTTCAATGCAGTGCCTTTACTCCTGGGGCGCAGTTCATGACCTATTGCGTCGGCATCAAGGTCAACGCCGGTTTGGTGTTCGCGGCCGATTCGCGCACCAATGCCGGCATTGACCATGTCAGTACCTACAGCAAAATTCATGTCTTCGAACGCCCGGGAGAGCGGGTTTTCGTGGTGCTGAGCGCCGGGAATCTGGCCACCAGTCAGGCGGTCGTAAACGCCTTGCGGCGCGAGTTCAATGACCCCGCCGCGCGTGGCCTCGGGCAGGTACGCGACGTGTTCGAGGCGGCTGAGCACCTGGGGAAGGTCAGCTATCGGCTTCAACAGGAACATGCTGCGGCTCTGGAGCGTAGCGGGGTCAGCGCCGAGGCGAGCTTTATCATCGGCGGCGAGGTGCGGGGCGAGCCGCCGGAAATCTGCCTGGTTTACGCACAGGGCAACTACATCAGTGCCACCGGCCAGATGCCTTATCTGCAAAACGGCGAAACCAAATACGGCAAGCCGATTCTGGATCGCATCATTACGCCGGACACCGACCTCAACGACGCCGTGCGCTGTGCGTTGGTGTCGCTGGACTCCACCATCCGCGCCAATGTGTCGGTTGGTCCACCGCTGGACCTGGCGATTTGCAACACCGGCAGCCTGCGCGTTGATCGTCGCCTCAGCCTGGACGCCAACTCGCCGCTGTATCTGGCGATTCAGCAGGGTTGGCACGAAGGCCTGAAACGTGCGTTTCTGGAATTGCCGCGTTTTGACTGGGAACAGCCCGGCGCTTGAGCCATCGGCCCGCGGGCTCGTGTCTTCCATGCAAGCTGACGGTTGGATCAAACGCCCGTGGCGATCAGCGCGCGCAGGCGCGCCAGGTCTTCAGGTGTATCGACACCCTGCGGCGCCGCCGCGCGGGCTTCGTCCACGTGCACGCTGGCGCCATTCCAAAGTGCGCGCAGCTGCTCCAGCATCTCGGTGTTTTCCAGGGGGCATGGCGGCCACTGCACAAAGGCTCGCAGAAAAGCCACACGGTAGGCATAGATACCCAGATGCCGTTGCCAGCCGGGCGAGACCTCGGGCAGGTGTTCCGCCTCGGGCATGCCGTCGCGTGGAAGCGGAATCAGCGCCCTGCTGAAATACAGCGCGTAGCCGTCGCGGCTGCTGACGACCTTGACCGCATTGGGGTTGGTGAGCTCGGCCAACGTGACGATACGCTGGCTCAACGTGGCCATGTCGGCCGCGGGCCGGCTGGCCAGGTTGCCCGCCACCTGGCGGATCAGTGCTGGCGGCATGAGCGGCTCGTCGCCCTGCACATTGACCACCACCGCATCGTCGGCCAGTCCTATCTGATGTGCTGCCTCGGCAATACGGTCGGTGCCACTACGATGCTCGGTCGATGTCAGGACCACGTCGGCACCAAACGCTTGCGCGGCTGCTTCGATGCGCGCGTCGTCGGTGGCTATGACCACCCGCGCCGCGCCGCTGGCCAGTGCCTGCTCGTGCACCCATTGGAGTAACGGTCGACCGCCCAGGTCGGCCAGCAGCTTGCCGGGCAAGCGCGTGGCCTGGAAACGCGCCGGGATGATGACTGTGAAGTTCACCGGCGCGAGGTCAAGGGTTGATGGTTATGCGTCAGGTTAGTGATGCTGTGCTTACAGATCGACTTCGGCCGGAATCTGGCGCGCTTCGTCGATGAGCATGACCGGAATGTCGTCACGGATGGGATAGGCCAGCCGGTCTACCTTGCAGATCAGTTCCAGCGCGGTGGTGTCGTACAGGAGCGGTCCCTTACACAGGGGACACACCAGGATGTCGAGCAGTTTCTTGTCCATGGGTGAGGCGCTCCAGCAGTTGGGCGGCGAAGCCCGCGTCAAGATCAACGGTGAAGAACAGCGCGTGATAGCGTGGGTCGGCAAGCGCCGGGCATTTTACGGCATCCTTTTCGGTCATTACGACCGGCAGATCATCGCCAAAGTGCAGATCCCGTGGACCAATCGGGTAGTGGTCCGGTAATGGGTGCTCGATCACGGACATTCCCAGTCGGCGCAGATCGGTGAAGAAACCACTCGGCGCCGCGATGCCCGCCACGGCATGAATTGTGCGCCCGGCGAATGCGGCGGGCGCGAACTCGACCCCATCGCACAGACGCCGCAGGCGAAAGTCGCTGAAGCGCATTACCGTTTCGCCGGCTTCTCCGTGGCTCTTGAGGACCACGAAGTCGACTTCAGCCAGCCGAGATACGGGTTCTCGCAGCGGTCCGGCAGGCAGCAGCTGACCGTTGCCCACGCGGCGCTCGCCATCGACCAGGGCGATTTCGATGTCCCGGCGCAGGCGGTAATGCTGCAAGCCGTCGTCGCACACCAGGACATTGGCTTGCGCGTCGGCTATGGCCGCGCGCCCGGCACGGACGCGGTCGGCGTCGATGTATACGGGCACACCCGTGCGCTGTGCGATGAGCAGGGGCTCGTCGCCGCACACAGCGGCATCGCCATCCGGTGCAACGCGAAGCGGGCGTTGCCCGGCCTGGGCACCATAACCACGGCTGAGCACCGCAGGACGGTAGCCATGGTCCTGCAGCAGTTTCACCAACCACAGGGTGAACGGCGTCTTGCCACTGCCGCCGACGGCGATATTGCCGACCACGATGACCGGCGTGGGCAGGCGCTGGCTGTGCAACCAGCCTCTCCTGTAGGCGACCCGGCGCAGCGCCACGAGGGCGCCGAACAGGCCGGCCAGTGGGCGCAGCAAAGTCAGGGGTCGACCGTACCAGCTGTGTTCAACGACCTGCCGGAGTCGATGCCTGGGCATCATCCCGGCAAGTCGCCCGCATCGAAGCGTTCCAGAAAAGCGATATCAAGCGGCAGCCTGTTGCCCAGCCAGGCGGCACGCACGGTGTGATCACCGGCATGGCCGAGACCGGATTCGGGATGGATCAGGATGTCCAGACCGCGCCGGTTCAACATCAGAAACGGCAGCACTTGTCCCAGCAGGGATGGCGTGAACGCCACCTGATACATCGGCTTACTGTGCGGGCCCACGGGCTGCTCGCGCCAGCGACCAAGCCGCACCGCAAAGCGACGCTCGAGTTCCTCCCGCAGCCATGCGGCAGTGGCACGACTGGTGTCGTCGAAGTACACGTGAGCGTGGTATTCCGCCACGGTTGGTGGTTCTGTCACAGGTTTATCTTGCATGCCAACGCCACTCCTGGGCGGGTGAAAGGGCCTGGTTGGGGCGCAGGTGTTCTGAAGTACATCGGGACAAACTGCTGTATGAGATAGGCCACAGTGAACCCTCCGACGGCGGCCTGGCATGGCATGGCGATTATCCGATACACCGGCACTTGGTCATTCGCATGGGAAACGCCCCGCGATGAGGCTGGACCAGGGAAACGCTGAACTATTCAGCGCTGCCCTGGTCCAGATACGTGGGCTGTTGATCCGAATCAACGGCCCGGCAGTTTGACTCCGACGGGCTGGACCTGCGCCCGGGTTACAGGTTCTAAATTATGGCCTGCATGGGTTGATGCCCGAAGCGCAGGTTTCTTAGCGTGTGATGTTTTTCAAACGCGGCCAGCGTCGCGGTCGCTGTGTCGACGGAGTTCTTGATGTCCCCGCTTGAGCCATTCCTGCATACGCCTCGGGTAGCCTATTTCTCGATGGAGATTGCGCTGGAGAGCGCCATTTCCACGTATTCGGGTGGCCTTGGCGTGCTGGCCGGCGACACCGTGCGCGCGGCCGCCGACCTTGAGCTGCCGCTGGTGGCGGTGAGCCTGGTCTTTCGGGGTGGCCATTTTCGCCAGAGCTTCGACGAGGCCGGACGGCAGGTGGAGCAGCCGGCGCCGTGGCAGCCTCAGGAGCATGCGACGCCACTGTCGGCCAAGGTGGCACTGACCCTGGAAGACCGCGAGGTCTGGATCGGTGGCTGGCTGTATGTGCTGCATGGCCACATGGGCGGCAGCCAGCCGGTGCTGCTGCTCGACACCGACCTGCAGGACAACCATCCCGATGATCGACTGATCACGCATGAACTCTACGGCGACGGTCCGTCGTATCGGCTCAAGCAGGAGGCGGTGCTGGGCATCGGCGGCGTGCGCCTGTTACAGGCGCTCGGGTTCCAGGTGCGCCAGTACCACATGAACGAGGGACACTCGGCGCTGCTGGCGCTGGAGCTGCTGCACCGTTACGCCCACCGGCCGCAGGAGCTGCGGCCGGGGGAATCACCCTACGACGTGCCGCTGGTGCGCGGGCTGTGCTGCTTCACCACCCACACACCGGTCGAGGCTGGCCACGATCGCTTCGAGTACCCGCTGGTAAGGCAGGTGCTGGACGATTTCATTCCGCTGGCGGTACTCAAACAGCTCGGCGGCGACGATTGTCTGAACATGACGCGCCTGGCGCTGAACCTGAGCGAGTACGTCAACGGCGTGGCGCAGCGCCATGCCGAAGTGTCGCGGCGCATGTTTCCCGGGTACCGGGTGCATGCGGTGACCAACGGCGTGCATCCCTATACCTGGACTGCACCCAGCCTGCGGGCCCTCTACGATCGTTATCTGCCGGGCTGGTGTCACGAGCCGGAACTGCTGGTGCGTGCCGACTGCTGTATTCCTCCCGAGGCCTTGCTGGAGGCCCACGCCACCGCCAAACAGGCATTGATCACACGGGTGGCCGAGCGCACCGGGGTGGCGCTGGACCCCGGGGTGGCGATCCTGGGCTTCGCCCGCCGCATGACCGCCTACAAGCGCCCCGACCTGCTGTTTACCGACCTCGAGCGGCTCAAGGCCATCGCTGCCGGGCAGCGCTTCCAGATTGTGCTGGCCGGCAAGGCGCACCCGCGCGATACGGGCGGCAAACAAATCATCGAACGGTTGCACCGGCACATCCGTGACCTGCTCGGCACCATTGCCATTGCCTATGTGCCAGATTACGACCTCGACACCGCGCTGCGCATGGTGTCCGGCAGCGACCTGTGGCTGAACACGCCGCTACCGCCGCTTGAAGCCTCCGGCACCAGTGGCATGAAGGCGGCCTTCAACGGTGTGCCGTCGCTGAGCGTACTGGACGGCTGGTGGGTCGAAGGCTGCATCGAGGGCGTCACCGGCTGGGCCATCGGCGCGGCTGCCGAAACCGGCCACGAGGCCGATGCGCGGGCGTTCTACGACACGCTAGAACAGGTGGTGTTGCCGCTGTACTACGGCCACGCGGATAGGCAGCCGGACGGCTGGGTCAAGGTGATGCAGGGGGCGATCGCCAAGAACGCATCGTTCTTCAACAGCCACCGCATGATGCGTCGTTACGCCACCGAGGCCTACACCGTGTGAGGAACATACAGCCCGATGCTCAAAGTCTGAAAGCGCATCCGGTCGGGTCGGCTCAGGCCGGCGTCGGCGTTTTGCGTGAGTGAATACCAGCGGCTGCCGGATGCCGCTTTTTGGAAACCGCTGGGGCCAATGGCCTCGCCAGGAGTGATGACATGAAACAGTCAGGACGTTTGATATTTGCCGTAGCAGGAGTTCTCGCCTTGTCGGGCGCGGCCCAGGCGGAAGGCAAGATGGGCATGGGGATGATGGGCGGCGGTGACGCCAAGGTCACCAAGCAACAGTTCCTGAAGCATGCCGAGGAGCGTTTCGCGCGTATGGATGTCAACAAGGACGGCGTCATCGGCCCTGATGATCGCCAAAAAATGCACGCCCGCATGAAAGAGTGCCGGCAGATGATGGGCGACATGGGCATGATGCATGGCTCCGGCATGGGCATGAAGGGTGGCATGGGCGACAAGGCCGGCGCGATGGGCAAGCCGGCTGACGAGCATTCCGCTCACCACCCGGCGCCGTAGTGGTGCGGTAGCGGGGACGGGCGTTGCCCGTCCCCGCATTTTTTCTACCAATGACGTAACCCGGGAGGCTGTAATGGCCGCTGTCGATCCTGTCTGTGGCATGACTGTCGAAGAAGAAAGCGCCGTTGCCACGGCGGATCATCGGGGCTCAAGATTTTATTTCTGTTCCACCCGGTGCCACGATCGATTTGTGGCCGGGCCGGCTGCGTTTCCGCAGCGGCCGGACAAGTTCACGCCAGCCGTTGGCAACCACGGCCAGGCCATCCCGCCCGAGCCTGCCGGTCCGCTCCCGCCGGGCGCTATCTATACCTGCCCCATGCATCCCGAGGTGCGTCAGGACCACCCGGGTGACTGCCCGATTTGCGGTATGGCCCTGGAGCCGCTCACGGTGACGGCGCACGCCGAACCGAACCGGGAACTGAAAGACATGACCCGGCGGCTGTGGGTCGGCGTCGTGCTCACCATTCCCGTGGTCTTTCTGGCCATGGGTGGACACATTCCGGGTGTCTCGATGGAGGCACTGGTGCCGCATGCGGTGGGCACGTGGTTGGAGCTCACCCTGGCGACACCAGTGGTGCTGTGGTGCGGCTGGCCGTTTTTCCTGCGTGGCTGGCGCTCGCTGGTCACCCGGAAGCTGAACATGTTCACGCTGATTGGCATCGGCGTTGGCGTGGCCTACCTGTACAGCGTTGTTGCGCTGCTGTTTCCGGGCCTGTTCCCGGCTTCGTTCCGGGGTCCGGGGGGGCGGGTCGGGGTGTACTTCGAGGCCGCGGCGGTCATCGTCACGCTGGTGTTGCTGGGGCAGGTCATGGAGCTGCGTGCGCGCAGCTCGACCAACGCCGCCATCAAGGCGCTGCTCGGTCTAGCACCGAAGACCGCGCGCCGGCTGGCGGCCGACGGTAGCGAGGCGGACGTGCCGCTGGAACAGGTGCAGATTGGCGATCGCCTGCGCGTGCGCCCGGGCGAGAAGCTGCCCGTGGACGGTGCGGTGGTCGAGGGGCGCAGCGCCGTGGACGAGTCCATGATCACCGGCGAGCCGATCCCGGTGGAGAAGGGGACGGGCGACAAGGTCATCGGCGCCACGGTCAACGGCACCGGCTCGCTGGTGATCGAAGCGCAGCGCGTGGGCAGCGACACGCTGCTGGCGCAGATCGTGCAGATGGTGGCCGAGGCCAGCCGCAGCCGCGCGCCGATCCAGAGCCTGGTGGATGTGGTCGCCGCCTGGTTCGTGCCGATCGTAGTGGGGATTGCCGTCATCACCTTTGCGGTCTGGAGCCAGTGGGGGCCGCAGCCGGCCATGGCCTACGCGCTGATCAACGCCGTGGCGGTGCTGATCATTGCCTGCCCCTGCGCGCTGGGCCTGGCGACGCCGATGTCGATCATGGTCGCCAGCGGCAAGGGGGCGTCAATGGGCGTGCTGTTCAAGAGCGCCGAGGCCATCCAGACGCTGCGACAGGTGGACACGCTGATTGTCGACAAGACCGGCACCCTCACCGAGGGGCGCCCGCGTCTGCAGGATGTGGTGGCCGTGGATGGCGTTGCCGAAGACGAGGTGCTGCGCCTGGCCGCTACCCTGGAGCGGGGCAGCGAGCACCCGCTGGCGGCGGCGATCGTGCAGGGTGCCCAGGCGCGGGGCGTGGAAATCGAGCGCTATACCGACTTCGAGTCGGTTACCGGCAAGGGCGTGCGAGGGCGCATCGGCGCGCAGGCGGTGGCGCTCGGCAATCGGGCGCTGATGGACGCCCTCGGCGTCTCGGTCGATGCGCTTGCGCAGCGCGCCGAAGCCCTGCGCGCCGAGGGCAAGACGGCGATGTTCGTCGCGGCGGACGGCAAGCCGGCCGGGCTGGTCGCCGTCGCCGACCCCATCAAGGAAACCACAGCGGAGGCGATTGGCGCCCTGCATGCGCAGGGCATCCGCATCGTCATGCTCACCGGCGACAGTCTGACCACGGCGCAGGCCG
>CAZZHF010000052.1:0-12036 GCA_964653545.1 uncultured Gammaproteobacteria bacterium
TGTACCGCGTACTCGCGCTGAACAATATCTCCAAGGCCGGCCTGGCGCGCCTGCCCGCCGACCGCTTCCAGGTTGGCAAGGACCTGGCTGACCCGGACGTCATTCTGCTGCGCTCGGCTGACCTGCACAGCATGGTCCTGCCGGCCACGTTACTGGCAGTGGGCCGGGCCGGGGCGGGCGTCAACAACATTCCGGTCGCGGTGCTGTCGGCGCAGGGCATTCCGGTGTTCAACACGCCGGGCGCCAACGCCAATGCGGTCAAGGAACTGGTGATCGCCGGCCTGCTGCTGGCGGCGCGCAACATCTGTCAGGCCTGGGCCTACACGCAGGCGCTGCAAGGCGACGCACAGACGGTCGAGCACGCGGTCGAGGCTGGCAAGAAACAGTTCGCCGGCTTCGAGCTGCCAGGTCGCACGCTTGGCGTCGTCGGCCTGGGCGCCATCGGCCGGGAAGTGGCCAATGCGGCTCTGGCGCTGGGCATGAAAGTGGTTGGTTATGACCCCGGACTCACGGTCGACGGCGCGTGGGCGCTGTCATCCCAGGTGGAGCGGGCGACCGCCGTGGAGACCGTATTCAGCCGCGCCGATTTCATTACCTTCCACGTGCCGCTGAACGAGCACACGCGGGGTCTGGCCAACGCCGATACCTTGCGTCTGGCGCGGCCTGGGCTGACGGTGCTGAATTTTGCGCGCGCCGGCATTGTCGATATCGGCGCCGTCGCGGCCGCGCTTGAAACCGGTCAGGTGCATGCTTACGTCAGTGATTTTCCGAAACCGGGCTTGATAGGTCATCCACGGGTGATAGCGTTGCCGCATCTGGGGGCATCCACGACCGAGGCGGAGGAGAACTGCGCCATCATGGTGGCCGAGCAGGTGCGCGAATACGTCGAGAACGGCAACATCACCAACGCGGTCAATTTCCCTTGGGTGGTCATGCCGCGTGCCGAGGGTGGGGTGCGGCTGGCGGTGGTCAATGCCAACGTGCCGAATATGGTCGGCCAGATCACCACCGCGCTGGCCGAGGCCAAACTCAACATCGTCGACATGATCAACAAGTCGAAAGGTGAGCTCGCCTACACGCTGGTCGATGTGGATCGTCCGGTGCCCGCCGAGCTGCTGGTGAAGATCCGCGCCATTGAAGGCGTGCTGGCGGTGCGCTGCCCCTGAGGGCAGCTGCTTGCCGATCGAGCGGGGGGGAGTCATGCAGGACGACGGAAAACTCGCTGCGATACGGCTGCGTATCGATGCCTTGGACACCGAGCTGCTGCGCCTTCTGTCCGAGCGCGCCGCCTGTGCCCAGCAAGTCGCCGAGGTCAAGCGTGCCGCGGGCGAGAGCGCCTTCTACCGGCCAGAGCGGGAAGCCCAGGTGTTGCGCCAGGTGGCTGCGAGCAATCCCGGGCCCTTGCCGGAGGAGGCGGTCACGCGCATCTTCCGCGAAATCATGTCAGCGTGTCTGGCACTGGAACGACCGCTGACCGTGGCCTATCTGGGTCCACCCGGCACCTTCTCGCAGGATGCCACGCAAAAGCATTTCGGGCAGGCCGCCAGCAGCCTGCCGCAGGCCACGATCGACCAGGTATTCCGCGAGGTCGATGCTGGCGCCGCCGACTACGGCGTGGTGCCGATCGAGAACTCGACCGAGGGCGCGGTTACCCACACTCTGGACTTGTTCCTGAGCTCACCGCTCAAGGTTTGTGGCGAGGTGGAGTTGGCGGTGCATCAGCAGCTGCTGAGCCGTGCCCCGGACCTGTCCGGAATCAACAAGGTGTACTCGCATGCTCAGTCGCTGGCGCAGTGCCGGCGCTGGCTGGTCGGCCATCTGCCGGGCGTGGCCGCGGAAGCGGTCAGCAGCAATGCCGAGGCGGCCCGCCGGGCCGCCAGCGAAGACCGCGCCGCCGCCATTGCGGGCGAGTCAGCCGGACGGCTGTACGACCTGCCGTGCCTGGCGGCCAATATCGAGGACGAGCCGGGCAACACCACGCGGTTCCTGATTATCGGCAGCCAGGACACCCAGCCCAGTGGGCGCGACAAGACCTCGCTGTTGCTGTCCACCGGTAACCGGCCGGGGGCGCTGGCCAGTCTGCTGGAGCCACTGCGCCGGCATGGCATCTCCATGACCCGCATCGAATCGCGCCCGGCCCGCACCGGTCGCTGGCAGTACGTGTTCTTTATCGACATTGAGGGCCACGTCCACGATGCACCGGTACAGCAGGTGCTCGAAGAACTGCGCGAAGTGACCGCTCTGTGCAAGGTATTGGGCGCCTACCCGCGTGCGGCCGGGGATGCGCCTTGAGGCACTCGGTCAGGGACCTGGCCACAGCCGGCGTGAGGGCGCTGCACCCCTATCAGCCAGGCAAGCCGCTGAGCGAACTGGAGCGCGAGTACGGTATCCGCGACGCGATCAAGCTTGCGTCCAACGAGAACCCGCTCGGTCCAAGTCCAATCGGTATTGCAGCGGCGCGGCGTGCGCTGGCCGACCTGGCGCTGTACCCGGACAGCCATGGTTTCGAGCTCAAAAACGCGCTTTCCGCGGCGTTGGGGGTGCGCGCTGATCAGCTGGTGCTCGGCAACGGCTCCAACGAAGTTCTGCAACTGGTGGCGCGCGCCTTCCTGAACCCGGGCGACGAGGCAGTGGTGGCGCAGTACGCCTTCGCCATTTTCACCACCGAGGTGGTCAGTGCGGGCGGCACCGTGGTCAGCGTGCCGGCGCGCGACTGGGGTGCCGACCTGCCGGCCATGCGGGACGCGGTCGGCGAACGGACCCGGCTCGTCTTTGTCGCCAACCCGAACAATCCGACCGGTACCTGGCACCGCGCGGCGCAATTGCACGCATTTTTGGGTTCGTTGCCGGCGCATGTGGTGGTGGTGCTTGACGAGGCATACTGCGAGTACGTCGGCGAGACCGATTATCCGGATGGCCTGGCCTGGCTGGCCGAGTTTCCCAACCTGCTAGTATCGCGCACCTTCTCGAAGATCCACGGCCTGGCCGGGTTGCGCCTGGGTTATGGGGTGGCCAGTGCGGACATGGCGGACCTGCTAAACCGTCTGCGCGAGCCGTTCACGGTCAATAGCCTGGCACTGGTCGCGGGCAAGGCGGCGCTGGCCGATCACGAGCATGTGCGCCGCTCGCGGGATTTCAACCTCCAGGGCCTGGCGGCGCTTGGTGCTGCTTGCCAACAGCTCGGCCTGGACTACATCCCGTCGGTTGGCAACTTCATCGCTGTCGATGTCGGTCGCCCGGCGGGGCCGGTCTACGAGGCACTGCTGCGGCGGGGCATCATCGTGCGCCCATTGGCGCCGTATGGCATGCCCCGCCATCTGCGCATCACCATCGGCACGCCCGCGCAGATGGAGCGCCTGCTCAGCGCGTTGCCGCAGGCGCTGGCCGGCTGATGGCGAACATTGTCATCATCGGTCTGGGACTCATTGGGGGTTCGCTGGCGCGCGATCTGCGCCGCTGCGGCCATCGCGTCACTGCCTGTGGTAGAGATGCCGGCCGGCTGGCGCCAGCGCTGAAGCTTGGCATTGTTGATGCCGTTGAGTCCGACTGGCAGGTGGCGGTCGCCGGTGCGGATCTGGTGGTCCTGGCCGTGCCGGTCGGACGCACGCGGGAGGTCTACGCCCGCATACGTCCCCACCTGACCGCCGACACACCGGTTACCGATGTCGGTAGCAGCAAATGTTCGGTGGTACGCGATCTGACAGCCCTGTGCGGTCGCCTGCCAGCGCAG
The DNA here is from genome assembly GCA_964653545.1 of uncultured Gammaproteobacteria bacterium. Classification (GTDB taxonomy): domain Bacteria; phylum Pseudomonadota; class Gammaproteobacteria; order Immundisolibacterales; family Immundisolibacteraceae; genus Immundisolibacter. The sequence continues at coordinate 3,731 of CAZZHF010000052.1, forward strand.
TTCGTGCCTGGCCATCCCATCGCCGGCACCGAGCACAGCGGTTTTGCCGCCAGCGTCGAGGGCCTGTTTGCTGGACGGACAGTGGTTCTTACCCCTGCGGCCGACACCGATCCCGCCGCCGAAGCGCGCGTCGCCGCTCTGTGGCTGGAGGTTGGGGCGCGGGTTCTGACGCTGAGCGCCGAGCAACATGACGCGGCCCTGGCGCTGACCAGCCATCTGCCCCAGATGCTGGCCTATACGCTGATAGGTCAGTTTGCCGAGTCCGGACGGGGCGAGACCCTGACGGAACTGGCGGGCAGCGGGTTTCGGGACATGACGCGCCTGGCTGGCAGCGATCCGGCGATGTGGCATGACGTGTCCCTGGCCAATCGGGCACAGCTCAGCCTCGCCCTGCGTCGCTATATGGAACGCCTCGGCGAGCTGGCGGCAGTGGTCGATGCCGGCGACAGTGAGCGCCTGTTGGCGCTGTTCACGGCTGCCCAGGCGGCACATCACCGTTTGCCCGCGGCCTGAAGGATCGGCCGTGGATTACCGTATTGTCCCGGCGGTTCGTATCGCAGGCCGCTGCCGCGTGCCAGGCGACAAGTCCATTTCGCATCGGGCCGTGATGTTGGCCGCCCTGGCGCAGGGAGAAAGCCGCTTCGACGGTTTTCTGGCTGGCGCCGACACGCTGGCAACTGCGGCCGCGTTTCGCGCCATGGGCGTGGCCATCGACGGTCCGCAGGATGGCAGTGTCCGGGTGCAGGGGGTCGGGCTGCATGGCTTGCAAGCGCCGGCCGGGGCCCTGGACATGGGGAACGCGGGCACTGGCATGCGGCTGCTTGCCGGCTTGTTGGCCGGCCAGCGTTTCGGCGTGACTCTCACCGGCGACGAATCACTGTCGCGTCGACCAATGGCCCGGGTCATCGGCCCGCTGCGGCAGATGGGGGCAGACCTTGACGCCGAGGAGGGTGACACGCCGCCCCTGGTGTTGCGGCCGGTGGCGCGGTTGCGCGGCATCGATTACGCGCTGCCGATGGCCAGCGCGCAGGTCAAATCCTGTCTGCTGCTGGCCGGCCTGTATGCCGAGGGCCAAACCTGCGTGACCGAGCCGGCACCGACCCGCGACCACACCGAGCGCATGCTGGCCGCGTTCGGCTGGCCAGTGACGCGGCAGGGTGGGCGGGTGTGCATCACCGGCGGCGGGGGGTCGCTTCAGGCAACGCAATTTTCGATTCCCGGCGATATTTCGTCGGCGGCGTTTCCGCTGGTGGCGGCCGTCATCGCCGCTCAGGGCGAGGTGCTTATCGAAGGCGTCGGTGTCAATCCGACCCGCACCGGCATTCTGGACATCCTGCGGGCCATGGGTGCCGACATCACGTTGCTGAACCCGCGCGATGCCGGTGCCGAACCGGTGGCGGATATCCGGGTGCGCGCAAGCCGGCTGCGTGGCATCGCCGTGCCACCGGAGCTGGTGCCGCTGGCGATCGACGAGTTTCCTGCCATCGCCGTCGCGGCCGCCTGTGCGCAGGGGCAAACGCTTATCACAGGCGCGGCCGAGTTGCGGGTCAAGGAGAGTGACCGCATTGCCGCCATCGCGTCGGGGCTCGGCATGCTGGGTATCACGGTGGAGACTTTGCCGGATGGCCTGCGCATCGAGGGCGGGCAGTTTCGTGGCGGTACGGTGGACAGCCACGGGGACCATCGTATCGCCATGGCTTTCAGCCTGGCGGCGCTTCGCGCTCCGGAGCCAGTACGGATTCGTGACTGTGTCAACGTCGGGACTTCGTTTCCGGGTTATACGGTCTTGATGCGAAGTCTTGGCCTGCAGATCGAGGAAGCGTGAATCCCCCTGTTTTAACCATCGACGGCCCAGGTGGCGCGGGCAAAGGCACGGTGAGCCTTCAGCTGGCACGCCGCCTCGGCTGGCATTACCTGGACAGTGGGGCGCTGTATCGGCTGGTTGGATTGGCCGCGACGCGGGCTGGACTGGACCTGGACGACGGCGCCGCGCTGGCCGGCCTGGTGAGCCGCCTCGAGTTTGAGTTTCGCCCGGATGCCGCGGCGCTGCGGGTACTGCTGGATGGCACGGATGTGACGGCGGCGATTCGGGAGGAGGCCTGCGCGCGCGCCGCCTCGCGCCTGGCTGTGCAGGCCGATCTTCGTACCGTGCTACTGCCATTGCAGCGGGCGCGTGCTCGCTCGCCAGGCCTGGTGGCAGAGGGGCGCGATATGGGCACCACGGTGTTTCCTCAGGCACCGCTGAAGATTTTTCTGACCGCCAGTGTCGAGCAGCGGGCGCGGCGGCGCTGGTCGCAGTTGAGCGCGGCCGGTGTCGATGCTAGGCTTGCGGATATTTTGAGTGATTTGGGGCAGCGAGATGCGCGGGATGGCTCGCGCGAAACCGCCCCTCTACGCCCGGCGGACGACGCGGTCATCATCGACAGCAGCGACCTCACGGCGAATGAAGTTTGTGCCCGGATCCTGGGGCACTGCAAGGAGCGCGGTCTGACGGACAGCGCCGGCCTGGCCCCGTGAGGGCTGGGGGGTGTTGACGTTCTCCGTTTCGTGGCGAAAGCCCCGTCGACAGCGCATTTGTTATCCACTGCGGAATACGGAACCCGCCATCACGTGTTAGCCCCTATGACCGAATCGTTCGCTGCCCTTCTTGAAGAAAGCCTGTCACGCAGAAAGCTGCAGACCGGTTCCATCGTCAAAGCCATCGTCGTCGATCTGGACGACAACTTCGTCACCGTGCATGCCGGCCTGAAATCCGAAGCACTGATCGCGATTCACGAATTCCGCAACGAACGGGGTGAGCTGGAAGTCGGCATTGGCGACGAGGTCGAGGTAGCGCTCAAGGCGATCGAGGATGGCTACGGCGAGACCGTGCTGTCGCGTGAAGAAGCACGACTCAACAAGCAGTGGATTGTGCTGGAGGATGCCTTCGAGAAGGCCGAACCGATCGACGGCATCATTACGGACAAGGTCAAGGGCGGTTTCACCGTCATGATCGGCGACGTGCGGGCATTCTTGCCCGGCTCCCTGGTCGACATTCGCCCGGTGCGGGACATCACGCATCTCGAAGGCCGCGAAATCCAGTTCAAGTGCATCAAGCTTGACCGCAAGCGCAACAACGTCGTGGTTTCCCGGCGCGCGGTGCTCGAGGATAGCTACGTCGAGGAGCGTCGCGCCCTGATCGAGAGCCTGGAGGAGGGCCAGATCAAGCAAGGCATGGTCAAGAACCTGACCGATTACGGTGCGTTTGTGGATCTGGGCGGCATCGACGGCCTGCTGCACGTGACCGATATGTCCTGGAAGCGCGTGCGTCATCCCAGCGAAGTGGTCAAGGTTGGCGACGAGCTTGAAGTCAAGATTCTGAAGTTCGACCGCGAGCGGGTCCGCGTTTCGCTTGGTCTGAAACAGTTGCAGGAAGATCCGTGGGTCAACATCGCCCGCCGTTACCCGGTGGCGACCAAGTTGGTCGGCACGGTCACCAACGTCACCGACTACGGCTGCTTTGTCGAGATCGAAGACGGCGTGGAAGGCTTGGTGCACATGTCCGAAATGGACTGGACCAACCGCAACGTGCAGCCGGCCAAGGTGGTGCAGCCCGGCGATCAGGTCGAGGTGATGATTCTCGATGTGGACGGCGAGCGTCGACGCATCTCGCTGGGCATGAAGCAGTGCCGCATGAATCCCTGGGAAGAATTTGCGGTCTTGCACAACAAGGGCGACAAGGTCAGCGGCCGCATCAAGTCGATTACCGATTTCGGGGTGTTTGTCGAGCTGGATGGCGGAATCGATGGCCTGGTGCACCTGACCGACATTTCCTGGGACAAACCCGGCGAGGACGCCATACGCGACTTCAAGAAAGGCGACGTGGTGGAAGCCGTGGTATTGCTGGTGGACCCCGAGCGTGAGCGCATTTCGCTCGGCATGAAACAGGTCGAGAGCGATGCCTGGACTGACTACGTGACCGATCATCCCCGCGGCACCCGAATTACCGCCAAGGTGACCGAGGTCGAACCGAAGTTCGCGACCCTGGAGTTGGCCAGCGGCATTGAAGGCACCATGAAGTCCAGCGAGGCCTCGCAGGACAAGACCAAGGACGTGACCGAAGTCCTTAAAGTGGGCGACGAAGTCGAGTGCATGATCATCTCTGTAGACGCCAAGGCTCGCGCCATCCAGTTGTCCGTGCGTGCGCAGGAGATCAAGGAAGAAGCGGCGACAGTTGAGGATTACCGCTCCACTAACGTTACCGGTACCACCAACCTGGGTGACCTGTTGAAGGAACAAATGGGCGACCGCGGTACCTGATCGGGCGGGCAGGCAGCGTTGCCTGACTTCAGTGTGGGCGCTCGGGCGAAGTCTGGAACCTGAATAAAAACGGCGTGGCCCCGGCTATGCCGTTTTTGTTTGTGGAGGTGTCATGATGCGTGTATTGCGCTTACTGCTATTGCTGACGGTGGCGTTGCTGGCCGGTCTTTTTGCCAGCGTCAACACGCAGCCGGTAAAGATCAACTATCTGATCGGGAGTGGCGAGCTACGCCTGGCCTGGCTCCTGCTTTTGGTGGTTGGTGTCAGCGTGGTGCTCGGCTGGCTGGCGGCGCTACCACTGCGCTGGCGGCGCGGGCGCGAGCTGCGCCAGCTACGCTCGGAGCAGCGACGTTTGCAGGCTGAGCTGAGCACGCCGCCAGATCCTTGATCCGGGCCTGTACTGCAATCCTGGATACCGATGTCGAAGCCCCGAATCGTTGTTGCCATCGATCGCCCGGATTTGGGTCAGGCATTGTCCCTGACAGCACATCTCGACCCGGCGTTGTGCCGCCTTAAGGTCGGTATGGAGCTGTTCACCGCGGCCGGTCCGGCAGCGGTTGAGGCCCTTCAGCGGCACGGTTTCGACGTGTTTCTTGACCTTAAATTTCACGATATTCCCAACACCGTGGCGGGCGCTTGTCGCAGTGCCGCGGCGCTTGGCGTGTGGATGGTGAATGTCCACGCCAGTGGCGGGCCCCGCATGTTGGCGACGGCGGTCGAAGCGCTTGCCGGCGGGCCGAGCAGGCCGGTCCTGGTTGGTGTGACCTTGCTGACGAGTCTGGATGGCGCCGAGTTGGCGGCGGTCGGAATGCCTGGCGACCCGGCCGAGCGGGTGCTGCATCTGGCGCGCTGCTGCGCCGATGCCGGACTCGACGGCGTGGTCTGTTCGCCACTGGAAATCGTCCCGCTGCGGGCAGCGCTGGGGGAACAATTTACCCTGGTGACCCCTGGCATACGCGCGCCTGGCGAGGCGCTCGATGACCAGCAGCGTACCCTGGCCCCGGCCGCCGCACTGGCGGCTGGGGCCAATTATTTGGTGATTGGCCGCCCGATCACCCGTGCGCCTGACCCTGGTGCCGCATTGCGCGCGCTGGCGGCAAGCGTTTCGAGCGACTGAGTGTTAGTCAGCGGACTTACAGCCGCGCACCTGGCCCGCCTCGAAGGCCAGCGGGTGCTGGTGGTGGGCGATGCGATGCTGGACCGCTACTGGTTTGGCTCGGTCGAGCGCATATCACCGGAAGCGCCGGTGCCGGTGGTCGCCGTAGGCGCCAGCGAGGAGCGCCTTGGTGGTGCCGCAAACGTGGCCCGTAACGTGGTGGCGCTCGGCGCCAAGGCGCGACTGCTGGCCATCACAGGCACCGATGAGGCCGGACAACGGCTCGAATCGCTGCTGACCGACACCGCCATTGATGCCCGATTGGTGCGCGACCCGGCCCTGCCGACCACGCTGAAGCTGCGCGTGTTGTCGCGCAGTCAGCAACTGATACGGCTCGATTTTGAAGCGCGGCCGAGCACGGCGGCCCTCGACGGCCTGCGCGCTGAATTCCAGGCCGCACTGGACTGGGCACAGGCAGTGGTGCTGTCCGACTACGGCAAAGGCTCGCTGTTGCATGTGGTGGCGTTGATTGGCGAGGCACGCGCCCGCGGTTTGTTTGTGATCGTCGACCCCAAGGGCCACGATTACGCCTGTTATGCCGGCGCCACCCTGCTGACGCCGAACCGCAGTGAGTTCGCGACCGTCGCCGGGGGGCCGTGGAGCAGCGAAGCCGAATTGCAGGTCAGGGCGTCGTCCTGGCTGCGCAGACTCGACGTCGGGGGGCTGCTGATCACCCGCAGCGAGGAGGGCATGACCCTGTTTCGCCCCGATGCGCCCGCCCTGCATGACCCGGCCCGGGCGCGTGAGGTGTACGACGTGTCGGGCGCCGGCGACACCGTCGTGGCAGCCATTGCCCTGGCGTTGGCGGCAGGTCTGCCTGACGCCGCCGCCGTGCACCTGGCCAATCTCGCGGCTGGCATAGTGGTCGGCAAGCTTGGCACGGCCACCGCCACCGCGGACGAGGTGGCGGCGGTGCTGGAGCAGGAGGATGGATTATGTACGTAGTGACAGGTGGCGCGGGCTTCGTCGGCAGTAATCTGGTGGGCGCGTTGAACCGCCGCGGCATCACCGACATCCTGGTGGTGGACAACCTTGAAGCCAACTCGGCCAAGTTCCGTAACCTGGTTGGCCGCGCCATCGCCGATTATGTCGACAAGCGCGACTTTCTCGGCCTGCTGGACACCGGCCGTCTGGGCAAACTGACCGCCGTCCTGCATCAGGGCGCCTGTTCCGACACCATGGAACTGGACGGCCGCTACATGATGGAAAACAACTACGCGTACTCGAAAGCCGTGTTCGACTACTGCCAGGGCGCGCGGGTGCCGTTGCTGTATGCGTCTTCGGCGGCGGTGTACGGGGCGAGTCAGGCCTTCGCCGAACGCCCCGAGAATGAGCAACCTCTTAACGTCTACGGCTACTCCAAGCTGCTATTCGATAACTACCTGCGCCGACACGCCGGTCGCTTGCAGGCGCCGGTGACCGGCTTTCGCTACTTCAATGTCTACGGGCCGGGCGAAGCGCACAAGGGACACATGGCGTCGGTGGCGCGCCAGTTCTTTCTTCAGTACCGGGAGGAGGGATGCGTGCGCCTGTTCAGCGGCAGCGGCGGCTATGGCGACGGTGAGCAACGGCGCGACTTCGTGGCGGTGGACGATCTGACACGAGCGGTGCTGCACTTCCTGGACCGGCCGCAGGGCAGCGGTGTGTTCAACCTGGGCAGCGGTGAGGCAGCGAGTTTCAACCGCGTCGCACAGGCGGTAATCAATGCCTGCCGGGACGCCGCGGGCGAGGCGCCGCTTGATTTGGCCGCGCTGGCAGCCAGCGGCGCGGTGCGTTATGTCGATTTCCCGCCGGGCCTCGCCGAGCGATATCAGAGCTACACGCAGGCCGATCTTGGCGGGCTGCGCCTGGCCGGGTACGACGGTGAGTTCATGCCGGTTGAACGCGGCGTCGCCGATTATGTGCGCAGCCTGTTAGCCGATTCCTGAGCGGCAAGGGGTCGCCCGTGGGACGTCTGCAGTCCACCTTCCTGCATGACGCGGTACCTTCCGTGTTGGTGCCCGGTTGCGCGGGTGTGCGTCACGGTCCGTGCCAGACGCAGCGTTTTGGTGTCGACAGCAAGTATTCCAGCCCGACAGAGGTTTCATGCACCTGACTTTCCTTGGCGCGGCCGGTACGGTCACCGGCTCGAAGTATCTGCTGGAAGTGGCCGGCCGGCGCCTGCTGGTGGACTGCGGCCTGTTCCAGGGCTACAAGCAGCTGCGTCTTAAAAACTGGGCGGCGCTGCCGATCAAGCCCGCCAGCCTGGACGCGGTGCTACTGACGCATGCCCACATCGACCACAGTGGCTACCTGCCGCTGCTGGTGAAAAATGGTTATGGCGGACGGGTCTGGTGCACGCCGGGCACCGCTGCCCTGTGCGAGATCCTGTTGCCAGACAGCGGCCACTTGCAGCAACAGGATGCCGAGTACGCCAATCGCAAGGGTTTCTCCAAGCACCGCCCGGCGCTGCCCCTGTACGACAAACAGGACGCCATCGATTGCCTGTCAGCGCTGGAGCGGGTTGAGTTCAATGACTGGTTCGAGCCATGCGCCGGGGTGCGGGCGCGCTTGCGACCTGCCGGCCATATCCTGGGCGCGTCCAGCGTCGAGCTTGAAGCGGATGGCCGGCGGCTGTTGTTCAGCGGTGATCTCGGCCGCAACGACGACCCCATCCTGTACGATCCGGCGCCGCCACCGCCGGTCGATTATCTGGTCGTCGAATCCACTTATGGGGATCGCCTGCATCCGCCCAGCGACCCGGCCCAGGAACTGGCCGCGGTTGTCAAACGCACCGCGGCCCGTGGTGGAATGGTGCTGATCCCGGCGTTCGCCGTTGGCCGTACCCAGGAACTGCTGTTTTACATTTATC